>DATNQP010000448.1:0-8272 GCA_036703965.1 Leptolyngbyaceae cyanobacterium | reverse complement strand
ACAAATACCCCACTCGAAAAACTAGAAGTAGTAGCCGAGGCGATTAAGCACATCGAGAGTAATCCTCCCCTGAAAGTACGGGTGGTGAAGGCGTTGAAAGTAGATGGCACTGAAGCTTTGAGATACTTAATTGCTCACCCTTTAGTTAATATTCTGCTAGCAGCTGTTGAGGGATGGCAGGAAGTAGATTGACGACTCCCCACCCTGCAAGCGAGGGTGGGGCTTCCTAGCAAGGATTACTGAAGTGGCAGGAAATTTCTTTTACCTTTGAGTAGATAGCAGTTCATTGGTCCCTTACCTTTCACTGGAACCATGCCTCGCTCCTCAAATAGATAATACTTTCTTAAGCGATTGTAGGTCATTTCTGTCACCTGAATGCTACCCGGTATACCGTGGGATTCCATACGGCTAGCGATATTGACCGTATCACCCCACAGGTCATAGATGAACTTTTTCGTGCCAATGATACCCGCGATCACGGGTCCTGTGTTGATACCAATGCGGATGCTTAAGGCTTTCCCTGTCTCGGTGCAAAAATCGCTAATAGTGTTTTGCATATCCAGAGCCATTGCCGCGATCGCTTCTGCATGATTTGGCTTCGGTCCCGGTAAACCTCCCACCACCATATAGGCATCACCAATGGTCTTGATTTTTTCCAAACCGTGCTCTTCCGTCAGTTGGTCAAACTCCGAGAAAATCACATTTAGAATCTCAACGAGTTCTATTGGAGGGATTTGAGCTGAAAGCTCAGTAAAGCCGACAATGTCGGCAAACATAACAGTCACCTCGGCGAAGCTGTCGGCAATTGTACACTCCTCCTGCTTCAACTGCTGAGCAATCGGTCCAGGTAAGATATTCAGCAACAGGCGCTCCGACTTTTCTTGTTCCACCGCTAACTTCTTCAAGGCAGAGGTAAACTGTCTCGCGATCGCCCCAGCAACAACCAACGCCACCAGCCCCGCTGAAACCAGAAATATCGTTGCCATCTGGCTTGTCCTCTTTATGGCTGAGAGTGCTCGCTGGACTTCAGCTGTTGCTACCCCAATCAGTTTTTCGGAAACGGCTGCGGCATCAATATCAATGCTGTCGCGGATTTTGTTGATGATTTCTTCATTGAGCTTAACAATGTCTTTAGCAACCGACTCGTAGGCATCCAGATCGTTTAAAGTCTGAGTTCGCTCGATGGAATCTAACTTTGAGCTAACTATAATGGCTTCGCGTAGCTGCTGTGCAGCTTCATACATCAACTTCATCTTGGACTCTTGGCGTGTTGACAGATATTCCTTCTCAAACGCCTGCATTTTCAGATACAAAACCATTAACTCTGGGGCATTAGCGAGTTGGAGCCTGTCACTCAATCTTGTCGAATTTTGTTCAAGCTGCGCTATCTCCCCGACGTTCTCAAGACCTAAATCCTTTACTAACCCAACGGCTTCATTAAAATTGCGGGAATACTGCTCGAATATTCCCACATACGCTACTAAATCCGGGTTGCTCTGACGCAGGGCAGCACTTACATTCGCACTTGCGAGTAGCTCTTGTAAGCTGCTGCTAATGTCTAATACATTGTCAATCTCACTGTGGTGTTTCTCAGCATATTGCTGGAACGCTTGGGAAAAACCGATGGTGGGCCAGAGTAAAAAAAAGTCTCTTTCTAATTGGCGGGCATTCTTTAAGGCTGTGTCCATCTGAAGAACCTGGCGCTGTACCTTAATGCTGGTCAAAATCACGTTTTCTGTCTGACTTCGCACAGCATTCAGTGAAACAAAGCCAGTCAGCGCCACAATACCAATCAACAGCAGCAGGGCAACAAATGCCAACGTAAACTTTGTGGTGATGCTAAGTCTGCGCCGAGTTCTAATCAGGCGCTTCCATATTCCCATTTCTTAAATCCCCAATCCTTAATTAATAGTCACCTCCAGATCCATAGCGCCATGCTTCAATCCAACGGCGACAGTAGTATTGCGGTACCGGCGGCAGCGTTTTCGAGAGTACACTCATCAGCTGCCCTATGAGTGATAAGCCGGTATAGACACCCAGATTAATGTAATGGACTATCCAATCTAAAAGCGTTGTCAACCCGACCTGAGGAATCACTGGTATCACGACTCCGGGTTTAGTCAATGAGGTGAACAAAAGCGTTTTTGATAGTCCTGAAAACTGCACAACATCTTGTAAGAATGGTCGTAGTACATCATCTCCCAGTTGTTCCATTGCCTGAAAGACGGCAGTAAGTAGTTGGTTGATTTGATTTGGAGGCAGTTGCTGATTGATGCCGACACTCATCGCTCGTTGGAATAGCCAGGTGACCGCAATGTTGGGCTGATACGGTTGCAACTGTGCTAGAGCATCTCGGCTGAGGGCATCACTTAAGAGAGCTTCATGCGTTCCTTCTGTAAGACGCTTTAGGTGTCGAACCATTGAGCCGAACCCACCAAAACTCACCGGTGATTGACCACCACTGCTATCACCCACTGGCAAAATACGGCTCCAAGGCATCCTGATAGGCGAGTCTCGGTAGGAGGGAAAGAAACCAAACAGCACCCGCTTAAATTCTATTTGAGACAATTCGACACCCTGGTATTCCGGTAAGAGGCGCAGGTATTCCTCGAAGAAAAACTCTAAGCTTGGGCGTTCTGGGTGAGCATCCAGGTAAGTGAATAAGTAAGTTGTTCTACCCTCTCGTGCGGGAAACGCTTCCCAGAAGTATTGGCATTGATTTTGTATGGGGGTGAAGGAGACGATGAGATCACCGGTTTCATTTTTGGGAAAGCCTTGAGCGCAGCTACCGACCACTAAGCAGACACCTTCTGGTTTCTCCCCCTGCCGCGCCTGCTGAACAATTGGGGAGAAGTTTCCCATTGCGTCGATGAGCAATCGCGTCTTCAGCGATTTTAGATTTTGGATTTTAGATTTTGGATTGTTGAGCGACTCGTCAGTTTTAACAATCTCTGCATCCTGACCCTTGTTCCTCAATCCAAAATCGACTCGGACGCCATCAGGATGAACTGCTGCACTATCGAATGCTGTTTCTTCAAAAAGTTGACCCCCTGCTGCTAAAAATTTTGACTTTAGGGTATCGAGGAGAAAGACAGGGTCAATACCAATGTTGAGAATGTCCCGTATCCAGAAATCTGGTCCCTCAAAAAAGCTGATGCGAGCCGGGTTGTATTCAGTGGCGATCGCTTTTTCTAGTTCAGCTACACAGAGCAGATCCAATTCTAAAAATACTTCTAGTTCTTTGCGGGAGATGTTCCATTCTTGGTCTCTACCCCGCAAAATTCCCCGCTCAATTAATGCCACTCGCCAGCCTCGCTTGATCAAGGCACAGCCCATTAAAATTCCTAATGTACCACCACAGATTATGACATCCCAATCTACGGTCAATAAAGGCTCTTTGCTCTCTTTAATCACCAGTGGCATCGGTGCCGTGTCTTCCCGCAGCGCTTGCCAAAAACGATCAGCACTCCGAAGACGCCCAAGGACATCCCCAGGTAACTGGGAGAGAATTTGTTCAGTTTGGCTCATGGATGTCTCTTTTTGATGAGATGCTCCCTCTCAATCCTAATCGGCATATGCTTGAGCGTCAGCTTCTGCACTCCTAAAACCGCCATTCTACTGAGCAATTGAGAAATTTTTGGGTGAAAGGCTCAAAGAGGGAGACGGATATAAAACGTTGTTCCTTCTTGGCAATTGGAGTCAAAAGAAATATTTCCCCCATGAGCATCGATGATTGATTTAGCGATCGCTGTTCCCAGCCCAGTGCCACTGTGCTTCCCGTGGGTCACAAACGCTTCAAATAATCGGTCTTTAATCACTTCTGGGATGCCGGGACCATTATCGTGGATCTTGATTTTTGCCCCTTCCTCACTCACCGAAGCAGTAAGTTCGACACGACCACCACAGCCGTTGAAAGCCTCAACCGCGTTACTTACCAAATTTTGTACAACACGCAGAAACTTGTTTTCATCAGCATTCACTACCACATCCGCTGCCTGAATCACAAGCTCGACTTGTGCCTCCTGAAAATAGACACGGTTAAGCTTTTCAAAACGCTGCAACGCGCTGGCGAGGTTGAAAGGTTGTTTATTTAATACAGCAGCATTGCCCCGCACAAATTCCAATATTTCTTCTGCCATCGCTGACATGCGTTGAGCCTGAGTTTGAATTAAATTGCACCACTCAACTGTCTCTTCATCGGGGTGCAGTTCCTTGACCATGCCACTGGCTAAATTAATCCCGCTCAAAGGACTCTTGAAGTCATGAATGATTGTGTTGAGCATCTCCCCAACTAAAACCATTTTTTCTTTGTGGACTACTTGTTTTACATAATCCTCTGTGGAGTCCCTTAGACGCTGAATCATATAACTAAATAGCTTGATTCCCACAGTACCTTTTGTCTTATCCAAGATTTCCATCAGCCCGTCACTCGGAATCTTGGCTAAAGTTGCCTTCTCACAGACAATCGCTTGAGTACTACGCGGTTGTCCATCCAAAACCCCAAGTTCTCCAAAAAAACTGTTCGCTGAAGCTTTGGTTAGCGTTTGATATTGATTCGAGCCTATATGTTTTCTAAACTCTACTTGACCTTCTAAAACCAGGTATATGAAATCTGAGAGGTCGCCTTCGTCAAAAATAATTTTTTCATTAGGAAAGTTCTCAACAATAGCGATTCGACACAGTTCTGCTGCTTGCTCTGGTCCAAAAAAGGATATAAATTTATGCGACTCCAGATCCATAAGAGAGCAACCTGCATTGTTATTCTCAGAAGTGGCTTGATTTTATCTTGGCATCCTTCTCTCGTCTCAAGATTAAGAGGATTTCTTAGGAATAGACAACTATCATCATCACCTTGGCTGGGTTCAGAGAAGCGACCAAGCGCGATCGCTTTCTCGCTTCAGCTGCTTCTTTTATGATAGGTATGATAGGGTAGCATTTTTGTCTCATTTATGCTGAGTTAGGGTGCGATCGAGCCAGACATCTGGGCGTTTGGCTCTTGATATTTCCTCAACGCTACCACCGCATTCTGACCGCCAAACCCAAAACTGAAACAAAGTAGCGAACGTATCTCACCCAGGCGAGGCGTCCTCACAAAATCCAACTCAAATGCCGGTTCCTTTAGCCCTACACAGGGCGGCAACAGCTGATGCTTCAAAGCCATCAAACAGAAAGCCGTTCCCAAGGCTCCCGATGCCCCCAAGGTATGACCGGTGGCTCCTTTGGTTGAACTAACCGGAACCCCTTGACTAAACAACCGCTTAATCAGCTGGGCTTCGTTCTGGTCATTCAGCTGAGTGCCGGTACCGTGAGTATGGATGTAATTGATGTCAGTTGGGGAAAGACCGCTACGTTCTAGACATTGCTTGACAGCAGCGGACGCACTCTTACCTCCTGGCTCAGGCGCACTGAGGTGATAGGCATCACAACTCAAGCCAAACCCCAACAGTTGACCATAAACTGGTACCGACCGTTGTTTTGCCAATTGAGCTGACTCCAGAACCAGCACCGCTCCTCCTTCTCCTAATACCAATCCTTCCCGATTTCGATCAAAGGGATAGGAACCTGTACTAGCCAAAGCACCCATTCTATCGAATCCCGCTAACGTTAGCGGGGTAATGGGTGCTTCCACAGCACCAGCAATCACTCGCTGGCATTGACCCGTCTGGATGAGTTCAAAGCCTTGAGCGATCGCCCAAATTCCTGTTGCACAAGCCGCCATTGGTGCTAGCACGGGTCCCTCTGCTCCAACCTGACGGGCAGTAGCGATCGCGGCTCGATGGGGAAGCGTATCCAACCAATGCTCTAAGTGTGTGATTGGGGATTGGGGAACTCGGGGTTCCCTTTGGGGATTAAAGGCAATGGGGAAGTCGGTGCCCCCTTTGCGGATTAGGGGCAATGGGGATTGGGAAGATACTTCCCCAGTCCCTAGCCCCCAGTCCCTAGTCCCCAGCCCTCGCGCCAGTTGCTCCCAGGATGCCTGACAGCTACGACTTGACCCAATTACCACGCCACAGTCTCGCATTGGTACCGCTAGACCCGCATCCTGAATGGCATCCGCTACAACTAGCTGGGTGAGATTTTCCAAAGACGCTGCTGCCTGACCAACCAGCCCCAAGGGTCGGGATGGTAAATCTGGAAAGGGTTGATGTTGCTGGATTCCAGACTGGCCCTTAAGAAGGCTGTGCCAGCTAGGTTCTAAGCTACCTAAAGCCGAGACAAGACCGATGCCAGTAACGACTACTTCCACCGACCACAAAGCAATGTCACAGCAACCTCGCTACTTTACTTTTTAAGGTTTTCGATGCCCTGAGTCACTTCAGCTGACTCAATGCGATCGCCTTGCTGAATCTTGTCCACAACGTCCATGCCTTCGGTGACGTAGCCAAAAACAGCATAGTCTCCATCTAAAAACTGTAGTTCCGCCAGAGCAATATAAAACTGTGAAGAAGCCGAGTCGGGCATTGATGAGCGAGCCATAGCTACAGCACCGCGAGTGTGCCGTAAGACAGGAGCAACAGAGATGCCTGCTGTCTTCAAAGTTTTGCTGTAAATTGGAGCTTCCGCTCCCTTGGGCTTAATTTCTAGAGGGATGTAACGCTCTTGAGAGGTCTCTGGATCAATAAAACCACCTGTTCCCAGACGCTGCTCTGGAAAGTTCGGGTCTTTTCCTTGAGGGTCACCACCCTGAACCACAAAAGGTTGCGGCTCTCGTACAACCCGGTGAAACACCAGCCCACTATAGACGCCCCGTTGGACAAGGTCTACAAAATTTCCCGCTGTAATCGGGGCGTCAGTTCCATTTACTTCAATTTTTATCGGTGAGCCTTTAACCTTCAGCACCACCGTCGCTTTTCCTTCCAGTTTGGGCAAATTGTTCACTTGGGGACTGCTAGCTTGAGCCGCAGGAGTAGAGGTTGTTTTAGTAGTTGAAGGGTCGCCAGAGTCTAGGGAAGTCGCCTGTTGCGTACTACATCCCCCCAGAACCAGAGCCACAACAACCAAAAACAATGATAACCAGCGCTGGATTTTTATCTGCATATTTAATTCACCGTTCTTGTAGCATTCGCTACTGAATCATCTTAAGCAGATATGAACCCGCTCAACTCAATTCGTTATAAGCCTTCAAGGGGTACTCCCAGGAAACGAGCTAGCTCTGCTCCTTGATTTTCCAGTTCTGACAGAGATAGCGGTTGCCCAACGCGAGTCAGAGGAATGTCCCGGCGGTCTTTAACGCTAAGATAGAGAGTTCTGCGGGGGTTGAGGCCTTCCTTGATTTCTACTCGAATCGATTGAACATCTTGCGTGCGGCAGCTGAATTCGATCCGACGATTCTTACCGGGAAAACCCCACCTAAAAATCTGAACCATACCTGTTTCTTTATTGAACTCATTGTAACCGCCTCCAACATCCCAAAGGATGACCAGCCACAAGTACAGTGCCAAGAGAATACCGGCAACGCCGTAGAACCCCATTGCCACTCCCTGAGGGATAAATATCAGCTGAGTTGCATCACCAACAGGGAGCAGTTTGACTTTGTAGTAACTGGAAAGTCCCGCCAAGAAAAAGCCTGTAGCTCCCAAAGAGACAATGGTCGCCCACCAGTAGTTACTGAACCGGCGAGAGCCTAAAACCGGCTGACGAATCACACGGTTCTCTCGTTGGGTTGTCGGTGCTGTCATGAAACGATCCTGCCCCTTCAATCTCAAGATTTGAATAACATGCTCTGCCATTACTATGACATTTTTGACCAACCACAAACTAGACACTGGGAACTAGGTATCTGGGAAAGGAACAGCTGACTCAAGAAATTCTGAGGAAATATGTGTCAATTTGTAAAATTTCTGGTATTCATTATTATTGTATATAGACGCTAGAGGTCTTACCTCTCTTAGAGAGGATCGGGCTTACAGCGTAAAAAGTGTGATACTTTAAGAAACATTAAGCAACTACTGGCTAGAGGTCTAGCTCGTGGTATAGGATGTTCGGCACATCCTTTCAGAAGGCAGTTAGTCAGACTGACCACCCTTCAAGAATTCCAGGCTCAAGAGCTTTGGAAATGTCAACAAAAAACGCGAAAGCGTAAACATTAGAATCCTTGCAAATCATTAAGTAAGGTAAGAGGATTTGAAATTATGACAATAGCCGTAGGACGCGCGCCGAGTGAGAGAGGATGGTTTGACGTCCTCGACGACTGGCTAAAACGCGATCGCTTCGTCTTCATCGGCTGGTCAGGACTGCTGCTATTTCCCTGCGCCTTCATGGCAATTGGCGG
>DATNQP010000447.1:0-5211 GCA_036703965.1 Leptolyngbyaceae cyanobacterium | reverse complement strand
CCGCCAATTGCCATGAAGGCGCAGGGAAATAGCAGCAGTCCTGACCAGCCGATGAAGACGAAGCGATCGCGTTTTAGCCAGTCGTCGAGGACGTCAAACCATCCTCTCTCACTCGGCGCGCGTCCTACGGCTATTGTCATAGAAAGTATCTCCAGGTATTTATAAGAACGAAAGAAAAGTTCCCTTGCCTGCCCATTTTTCTGCTTTTTATGGATAATGCAGATAATTGGCTTGCTTATAAGGAAAATTTACTTTTCTTTACTGTAATTAATATATTACGTGAAACTTTCTCAGTTTTCCACTGTTTGGTGTGAAATAAATTAAAAATTTTCTCAGTGCCAACCTCCTCCTAGGCTGTGGAACGTTAGCAAACTGTCCTCTCCGGTCACACCAGTCCTGGTACGTATCTAAGATAATGGGGAGAGTATAGGTACGGAATGCTTACCGCTTGATACCGAATGTTCACTATCGACTTGACTTTGAAAAACACGCCCCTCCCGCTGTCTGTGCAACGGAAGTCAGCAGAAGAGGCGGAAGCGACTTTCCAGGAAATTCTCAAAGCAATGCGTTCTGCCAGCCCTCAGTTGTTGGAACTTGGCTGCGATCGCCAGCCTGAGAAGAAAATTGGCGTTTTCAGCGATCAGATTAGTGCTGTCATAATTTCTGAGAAATCCAGTACAGCAGCTTCAGGGCGTCCACCAGGTTTCTTTGCCCTGGCTGAATGAATACAGTAACAACCGAGGCAATGACCCAAGCGGCAATTCGTGTGCGAGAGCTTTGCTTCAACTGGCCTGGGGGAACACCAGTTTTGCAATCTTGCTCTCTGGAGGTTCCTAAAGGCGAGTTTTGGATGCTCTTAGGCACGAATGGAAGTGGGAAATCAACACTCCTAAGATTGCTAGCAGGGTTGTTGCAGCCCCAAGCGGGTGAGATTCAGATTGCCTCACCCGTGGGCTTTGTCTTTCAGAATCCCGATCATCAGCTCGTCATGCCGACAGTAGGCGCGGATGTTGCCTTTGGGTTGGTAGAAGAAAAGCTTTCTACCGCTCAAGTACGCACGCGAGTGAGAGAGGCACTAGCGGCGGTGAATCTGGAACCTTTAGAGCGACGCCCGATCTATGCCCTTAGCGGTGGTCAAAAGCAGCGAATCGCCATTGCTGGTGCGATCGCCCGTCAGTGTGAGGTCTTGCTTTTAGATGAACCCACAGCCCTACTTGATCCAGATACTCAGCTGGATTTAGTAGCGCAAGTCCGGCACCTAGTCAAAAGTCGAGGTTTGACTGCCCTTTGGGTCACGCACCGCTTGGACGAGTTGAATTATTGTGACGGAGCCTTCTTGTTAGAACAAGGTAAGGTTGTTGACCAGGGTGACCCAGAACACCTTAAGCAACGACTCATGCAAGAGCCAAATGTTGTAATTTGATATCCATTGATGCAGACAATTAAGAGGATGCGGAGCGTGGAGACGCAGTGATACAGAGCGTTTTGAACAACTGTCTGTGTCATCCTCATCCCCCAATTTGTTGTATATGCCCCCTTCTTTACCAGTGGAAGGGGGCTTTCTTTACTGGATTGTCTGTAAACTATTGTTAATATGAGTGACTAAATATATCCAATAGAGAAATATTGGCCTTGAAGAATGCCCCCTTCCTCACCGCAGGCTGTTTTACTGGTTGATGGCTACAACGTCATTGGAGCCTGGTCTTGCCTGACAAAGACCCGCGATCGCGATGGGCTGGAGGCAGCTCGCCAAGAGTTAGTAGAGGCTTTAATCAATTACAGTGCTTTTCAGGGCTATGAAACTCAGGTTGTATTTGATGCTCACTCTCAAAACACACCTACTTGCTCTGAAGCATTAACAACTCTTTTATCCGTTTGCTATACCGATTTTGGGCAGACAGCAGACACCTATATCGAAAAATTCTGTGCCTCATTTCGATTTAAAATTAGCCACCCACGAGAGCGATTGATCGTAGCTACCTCAGATCGGGCGCAGCGGATTACAGTAGTTGGGTACGGGGCCGAATGGATGTCTTCCCAGCAGTTAGCTACTGATATAGAATTTACGGCTCGCCGGGTTCGTCGCCAAAATCGACCCCAAAAACACTCTCGGAGCCGTTTTTTATTCAATTCCCTTGATGCACAGGCTCAACAACGTTTAGCAGAATGGCGTAGGGGCAATTGATAAGCTTTAAGGGGCTTCCAGAAAAAAATTATGCATTTGTCGTTGTAGGTAGTTGACAGGCACCGTAATACTCGTTATCTTTATAAAGGTTCATAAATCAGGCCCCCATCGTCTAGAGGCCTAGGACACCTCCCTTTCACGGAGGCGACAGGGATTCGAATTCCCTTGGGGGTATCTATAAATTGATAATGAAAAATAAAAAACTATTATCTCTAAGCTTTAAATCCTTGGAGATACAGGCTGTTTTTTAGTCAGACCCTTTATCTCTGAATTGGAAATGGACGATTGATGTGGGCAGACGCGATCGCAAAAACTGGTCTGCCCATTCATGTCATGTCTTATACCAAATCCGACCCATAGCCCCTTTTTGGCTTCTAGTCGTAGAGACGTTCAGCCGGAACGTCTCTACAAAGTTTTGTGGGTTGCCGAAAAAGGGGGTAGCAGACTAGGATTCGGTATTAGAATGTGGAATTTGTAATGAGCAAATTTGAACTCAATAGTGGTGATGTCCTGTCTATGGAGCTGAAGCAAAGTATAGCTGGACTTCAGACATTCAGGATTGATCAGCTTCACCAAACACTAAAAGAGCATATTAGAGCTTCTGGCATCCCTTTCTATTCTGCCTTCCCTTCCTGGCTTGGAGAGGGCGTGGAATGCGAACTTCTCAGTGCTAGCCTGGGCGGAGGTTGGAAAAAAGGTAAGGTTCGCATTCGCTTCGAGTTTGTTGAGGATGAACCGAAACAACCCGAAAACCCTGATTCTCCGGTCATCTCGTCAGATGTTGAGCAGATGGATCAGTAGTTATACTCCGCACGGTCATAATCTGTCATTGGAGAACGGAGCGATAGCGGAGTGTTAGCGAATTAGTAATGAGGGCTATTTTTCCGCGAGTTTATCGAGTCTTTCCCTAACCGATAAATTAATTAAAGAACGTAACAAAATCAAGAAGGATAATCCTGACAAGGTAAAAACAGCGATCGCCCAACTACTATAAGACGCTGAAAGCAGCACTGTACCAGATAACAAGGTAAATCCAGCTAGACAAGCATAAATCAAACTTTTTATCGCTAAATTAATCCGCTTGAGGGTGCGATCGCTTTCAACTGAACGTACACGCACTTCTAACTCTCCCTGTTCAATCCGTGCTTCTAAGCGTCGAATTAGAACTTCAGCGGTGCTAGGCTGCTGCAATCTATGTTTAATAAAATTCCTCGCTTGCCTTGCTAGTTCTCCAACTACATTCCCCTTGCCTTCTTTAGAAACCACAAGGCTTTTAATAAAAGGCTTGCTGGCAGCTAGCAGGTTATATTCTGGATCTAGAGTCCGAGCGACGCCATCAAGAGTCGTTAATGACTTCAAAATAAATGTCATCTGCGCCGGTAAGCGAAAAGGCTGTTGCTCAAACATCAAGTAGATTTCGCTACGCATTTGGTCAAATGCCTGTAGCTCTATCGGCTTTTCAGTAAATTTATCTAAAATAAACGCAATTAACCGTCTGACTGGCGTCATATCTGCCATGGGTTCAATTAACCCCATGTAAGTTAGGGTATTAACAACTTCATCAGTATCCTTTCTCAATATGGCAAAGAATGTCTTGACCATTTGGTCTTTGGCAATTGACTTCACCTCAGTCATTGTTCCAAAATCATAGAAAATTAGGCTGCCATCCTGGCTGACTGCCATATTTCCTGGATGGGGGTCAGATTGAAAAAAACCATCCTGTAGCATCTGTTTTAGGTAGCAACAAATACCTAGCTGGATGATTTCCTTAGGATTTATGCCGCAAGCTTCTATGGTTTGACGGTCGTCAATTTTTATGCCTGGTAGATATTCTAATGTCAGCACTTTTTTCGTGGAGTACCGCCAATAGATTTTGGGGACAATGATGCGCGGATAGCCAATAAAGCTTTCACGAAAACGGTCAGCATTTTTACCTTCATGGACGTAGTCAATTTCTTGATAAAGAAGGTTAAAAAACTCGTGGTAAATTGCCTCCAATTCGTACTTTCTTGTCCAGGGCACATACCGATAAAAAAAACGCAAAAGCCGGTGCAGAACTTCAAAATCTAAGTTGAATAGCGTTTCTAAGCCTGGGCGCTGTACTTTGACAACGACATCTTCTCCGGTGTGCAGGCGTGCTTTATGTACCTGCCCTACGCTGGCAGATGCTATCGGAAAATGATCGAAATCTCGATAGAGAGTATGAATCGAGTTACCAAGTTCAGATTCTACGATCGCGATCGCTTCAGCGGTACTAAATTGTGGTACCCGATCTTGCAATTGCCCCAATGCACTCACATACTCTAAAGGCAGCAAATCAGCACGGGTAGAGAGTGCCTGCCCAATCTTAATAAAAGTTGGACCTAACTCTAGCAGAGTTCCAACTAGCCACTGAGCACGACGATATCGCTGTTTGGCGGAGTTGTTAGCAACTAGCTTATCCCACCACAAATAGCACACCAACTTTGCTGCCGAACCAAAAATGTCGATTTGGCGAGCGAGTGGAGAATATTTAGGTCGTTGCCAACGTAGTGGCTTGGGCGCAGCAGTTGTAAGCATACTTCGGAAATTGTAAGTCTATGCAGCGCCACTATCCCAACGGTAGTCTGTTAAAGTTACTGCTCTAGACTTTGATGCTGCTGTTGAAACTGGGGCAGCGTGAGGGTAAAAGAGGTTAGAAACGTTTGAGAATTTTCAGATGGGCAACTAGAGACCTCAATCGTGCCATTGAGATGTTCTACTAAGCACTTTACTAAGGCTAAACCCAGACCAGTACCTTTAACAGCTTGTTGGGTAACACCTTGACCACGGCGGAACTTATCAAAAATATGTTTCAGATCCGCTGGTGAGATGCCAGGACCGGTGTTGGTTAAAGTAAGAACAACTTGATTGAGGGATTGCTGAACTTGGTGAGTGACCTGTAGACAAACCGTAGTATCTGGGTCAGAATACTTGCCAGCATTGGTCAAGAGTTCTAGCAGGATGCGGTTTAAGCTATCAGGGTCTGTGTTGAGCATCAGCGATTT
>DATNQP010000446.1:0-2776 GCA_036703965.1 Leptolyngbyaceae cyanobacterium | reverse complement strand
TACAGCAATCTGTCAATTGATGCTCTCTCATGTTCAGCGAGTTCTTCCTCTAGCAAGGCTGCCATTAACCCATATTGATCAGCTAGTGTAATCCGACCAGAGCTACTAACTTGAGCGAATAAATCCGAGAGCGCACCAGGGATAAGGCTAATCTGAGGAAGCTTCTTCCAGGGGGAGTTTAACACTTTTGTTTTATAAATGTTTGGTCAAATAGGTATTTATACTATAGAGCTTTGACAAAGATTTATGAGAGATATTTATAAAGACTTAACAAAAACATTTTTACGGTAACAAGTCTTAAGACTGGTAGGTGTGCTGCTCTTCACGCTCTAGGCAAGGGGTCTACTCTTTAAGAAGCAGAAATGACAGGCAGTAAAACTTGCGAAGGGCGATCGCCTCCACAACTCACAGTCAATGTCACAATCTGAGCATCCATCAAACGGGTAGCACCAAGCGATGAATCCGTGCCGGGATTCATCGGATAAGCTGGGAAACAAGCAGCACTCAAACTCAGGCGCAAGGCATTTCCTTTGCCAATTCGAGCGCAAGTTGCCTGGAGTGAAACTTGTAGGGGGGCGTGCTGGCTGGATTCAACATGCAGATAACCCTGCGTCAGATTATAAGCCCTGCCATCGGGATACACCTCCGACAGTACCGCACATAAGTCATGACTAACGGTGTCAGCTGTACACCAAACCTCAACCGCTACATCACCCGCCAAATGCAGGTCTGCTGCTAGGGGTTCGGTGGTATAAGTCAAGACATCTGAACGATAATCTAAATGCGATCGCTCAAATGAACCCGATGGCATCGCCGCATGACCCCCCAATGCTGGAACGGGTCGCCAAGGGTCGTGAACCAACACATCACTTAGGCAACTGTCTGGATTAGTCGGTTGAAGAGTGCCTTCACCCTCCCGAATACTGGCAAGCCCTGTAGTTGACAAAAAATAAGATTTATGGTTAAGCCTAGGCCAGCTGTTAAAGTTACGCCAACGGTTACTGCCCATTTCAAATAGGCAAACGGGAGGTTCTTCCAGCAAACCTGTATCGATTCCCTTGAGAAACTGGTCGAACCACTGCACTTGTAGCCTATCGATAGGATTAATCGCCTTTGGACCAAAGTCAACCGCACCCACTTTGCGACACCAAGGCAGGTGTGTCCAAGGTCCAACTAAAAGTTGTTGTCGATAAGCGCTACGAGGGGCAATGTCTTTATATAAATGGATATTGCCGCGCAGGAACGTATCGAACCATCCCCCAATGTGAAACATCGGCAAGTCAACCTCTTGGAAGCGGCGCTTGGGGGAAAGTTGTTCCCAGTATTCATCGGGTTTTGAATGCTCTAACCACTCGTGATAAAAGCTATTCGGCGCATAGTTTCTCAGGTACTCACTCAGGCTAGCATCGGGTGCGGATGAAGGGATATTCCGAGCTGCGGCGTAGAGGGCATGATAGGCAGCGACATCACCCTGTAGCCGCGCTGTTTCTGCTGCCAGTTGAATTGCCCAACCTAGATTAGCTTGTAGACAAAAGGCTCCCCCCTCATAAACCCAATCTGTATATAAGTCATAGCCCATCATCGCGGGGCAAATGGTTCTTAGTGCCGTTGGCTTGGTTGTTGCGGCATATAACTGAGTCATTGCCTGGTAGGAAAAGCCATACATTCCCACCTGTCCAGTGCTTCCCGGTAGCGCTGCTGCCCAGTTTACTGTGTCCTCACCGTCTTCAGTTTCGTGGACAAATAGCTTAAATTCCCCTTGGGATGTACCCCGCCCTCGCACATCTTGAATGACCACAATGTAGCCTTGGGCAGCATACCAAGTGGGATGGGCGTACACTACAGTAGATGCGATCGCTCTTCCATAAGGTTGCCGCATCAGCAGCACCGGAAATTCACCTTCAGCATCGGGAGGGTAAATATCCGCATCCAATCGGACTTTATCCCGCGTCAGCATTGATGCGGTTTCTTTCGGTTTAACTTTTAGCATGAGTGCTGCTACGCTTCGGTTTGATGAAAAAGAAAAAACTTGAAAGGAGTTCAGGAGTTCAGAAGCTCAAGAAAGAGATGGGGATTCTAACCCCACCATCAGGGGAGCCACTGAAATTCTTGAGAGTGGGGGATTGTAACCCAAGAATAAGCCTGTGAGGTCGCTCCTATCTCCACTTTGTCTAGGGTTCAGGAGAATCCTGAACTCCTGAACTCCTGAACTCCTGAACTCCTGAACTCCTGTATTCTTCTTGTTCAAAAATTTTCTCCTCAACAGGCTACCAGCGCATCTGAGCGACCCAGCACTCTCAAATCCTCCTCATCCAATTCCACCGGTATACCACTGTGAATTAATTCAGCAAAGTCCTCATTGGGTACCATAAAGCACAGCGTATATAAGCGACCTGAACCCGTATTCTTAAGTTCATGAATTCCTGTCGGCGGCACTAATAAACTGTCTCCGGCACGAATCGGAACCGTTTTTCCATCACAGGTGGCTAACCCTTCTCCCTTGAGGACAAAGAACATTTCTACGGCAAATTGATGGCGATTGGGTGGAGTCTTGCCCCCCTCATCAAAAATTTCCACACAAAAGGTCAAAGAGGCATCAGCTGTTGCAGGCTCAAAAACAATGGCTAAACGGTTAGTATCCTGAGGGCTGATGCGATAAGCCTGATAGTCTTTAGGAGACTTGATTACGGGAATCATGCAACGAGCGTCCATCGAAATTGACTCCTAAAATTGATGAGATTTTCAGTCATGATAGAAGGAAATTCAATTTATGAGA
>DATNQP010000445.1:0-4000 GCA_036703965.1 Leptolyngbyaceae cyanobacterium | reverse complement strand
TGCGCCCGTTCCTTCGCTTTTTGCATCACCCATATAGAAAGGACTGGGGGCGTCAAGCCTAAGACAAAAACTAAGATTGTCTCTAACACGCTCTTCTCCTTTGGGGTGACTGTGCTTCCTTGAGCGCCGAGCGATCGCTCTAGATGACAGCAATCCTCTTAAGAACTGCCACAACATACATGAGGCACCCCGCTTCCTCTAATACCCAATTTATAAATTTCCAAGCATAAAGGGCAAGGTTTTTTGGGCCTTGCCCTTCATTGCTGAGTTATCTCGGTTGTAAAAGAACAACTTACATAACAGCTTGGTAAACCGGCTCCCCGATGCGCCCGTCAATTTCTGAGGTTTTGTCAAAACCTCGTGGGATTTCTCTAACTCTGGCCTGCTTGGCCTGAAGCGCCGTTTGTAGAAGTTTCATCGCTTCGTCAGGCTTGCCACGACCGCAAAAGAATAAATCGGCAGCAAAGTATCCATACTCAGGCCAAGTATGTATAGCGATATGAGACTCTGCCAGCGTTGCGGTTGCCGTCACTCCGTGAGGACTAAACTGGTGTACACACAAATCTATAAGGGTTGCTTCTCCAGCTGAAATTGCATCCATCAAGGCACGGCGAATTCCCTCAGGATCATTGAGAAGGTCTTCCGGCGCTTCCCATGCGTCAACGACCAGATGAGTTCCCACTTGTTTCATTCTCTCTGATTACTCCAACCGATAAGGTCTCAAAGATTCCTATCCTAGCATAGTTTCAAGTGACTTCTCAACAAGAAGCAAGGGGGCTTCTGAGCAGGGCGCAAGGGGAAACTGAAAGGTTGCTCCTTGCGCCTATGAAACGAAGTGGAACAATAGACCTCTTGCAAAAATCCTTGGAAGGGCGAAGCATTCGTGTAAAAATCCAGTTGTAAGCCCCATAAATCAAGGCACGAATGCTTCGCCCCTACAGGCGCATTGCGACTTATGCAAGAGGTCTAATGGTTTGAATCTCCCCCTGCTCCCCCTGCCTGTTCTTCAACAGTCATCGACGAGCAACGCCATCTTGCCGTGCTGCCCGCTGTACAGCACCAGCAACCGCTGTAACCACTCGCTCATCAAAGACTGAAGGGATAATGTATTCCCGGTCTAAGTCTGCTGCGTTAACTAAAGAAGCGATCGCACCTGCCGCTTCCAGGTACATATTGGTAGTAATCGTCGAGGCTCGACAGTCCAGCGCCCCACGAAACACACCTGGAAAGGCGAGGACGTTATTAATTTGATTTGGGTAGTCACTGCGCCCTGTTGCCATCACGGCGACATCATTCTTTACCAATTCCGGCTGAATTTCGGGGATGGGGTTCGCCATTGCCATGACAATGGGGTCTTTTGCCATTGAACGCACCATCTCTGGAGTAAGCACACCAGGGACACTGACACCCAGAAAGACATCGGCACCGGATAAAGCACCAGCGAGAGAACCGGCAGCATCAACAGCAAATTCTCGCTTTTGATCATTTAAATCCGAGCGTTTTTTGGAGAGAATGCCTTTAGAGTCACACATCCAAATCGTATTGGCACCGGCTTTACGCAGTAACCGCGCGATCGCAACTCCCGCTGCTCCTGCTCCATTAATCACAATCCGGACATCTTCCAGGGGTTTATGCACCAACTTCAGGGCATTAATCAAAGCAGCAAGGCTGACAATTGCCGTCCCGTGTTGGTCATCGTGAAAGACTGGAATATCTAACTCCTGGCGCAGTCGTGCTTCGATTTCAAAGCAACGGGGAGCGCTGATATCTTCGAGATTGACACCACCGAAAACAGGGGCTATATTTTTGACGGTTTCGATAATGCTGTCTGTATCTTGATTAGCCAGACAGATGGGGAATGCATCAATGCCAGCAAATTCTTTAAATAGCATAGCTTTACCTTCCATCACTGGCATTGCTGCGGCAGCACCCAAGTTTCCTAATCCCAATACAGCACTGCCATCCGTAACAATGGCAACCGTGTTGCTTTTGATGGTAAGGGAGTAGACCTGTTCTGGGTCTTCGGCGATCGCATTACAAATCCGACCGACGCCAGGAGTATATGCCATTGCCAAATCGGCTTGTGTATGCAGTGGTAGTTTGCTCTGCACACTGATTTTGCCACCGCGATGCAGATTGAATGTGCGATCGTAGACATCGATAATTTTTATATCCGTCAGTGCCTTCACGGCTTGCACAATCTGCTCGGCATGTTCAGTGCTGGTGGCATCAACGGCAATTTCGCGAGTAGTAATCTGTAGAGTTTGCTCAACGAGTGTAATTTGTCCCAGGTTGCCGCCGACTTCTGCGATCGCCTGAGTGACGCTTGCTAACATCCCGGCGCGGTTGGGAATCGCTAAGCGAATCGTTAAACTGAAGCTAGGGTTGGGTGTCAGGTCTACCATGCTGTGTTGATTTTAGATTTTAAATCTTAGATTTTAGATTGAATTCCAAATCCCAAATCTAAAATCTAAAATTACCCCTAGCCTATAGGAGGGTGGCTGAGAGCGATTGTACTCAGTTACACCGGTAGAGAGGTGACGTGCCGCATTTATGACAAGTCTTTACACTGAAATTGATATTAATGCCCCAAAGCAAAAGGTTTGGGCAGTCTTGTTCCGGAAAGACGAATGGAAGCACTGGAATACTTTTTTATTTGACTGTGACTCAAAAGTTGCGTTTCAGCAAGGGCAAGAAGTTTTCCTCTCAGTGCGACGGCTTCCCAATGAGGAGGAGACAGAATTTGAGCCGTTGGTTACACGAGTTCAGCCAAATGTTTGCCTCAGCTGGGTTTCATCAATTCCTGGCTTTCGCAATGAGTATGTGTTTGAGTTACAAGAGATTGGTGTTGGTCGTACCAAATACGTCCATAAAAACTATTATTCGGGAATACTGAGCCGCGTGTTTCTGCCTTTCATTCAGGAAGATGAGCGGCGGGGTATTCAACGAATGGCGCGGGAGTTGAAGCGCTACGTTGAGGGTTTCTGAAGAATCAGGTAGCTTACCAATCCCTAAGTGATTAGGACGGAATGCACAGCGAGCATCTTCGCTCAGAACACCCCCTCCTCATAAGGAAAGGCGGTAAAAATCGGGAATGTCGGTCATTGCTGGTAATCATGGCTGGTTCCATTAGGCATGATCGCTCCACTCAAATCAGCCCCTCGCAGATTAACTTGGTTCAGATTGGCGTCAATCAAAACAGCTTCAATCAAAATCGCCTCAGTTAGGTTAGACCAGCAGAGTTTAGCTCGATATAAGTTTGCCTTGGTCATATTGGCTCCCCGTAGAGTTGTCCAACTGAGGTTTGCTCCTCTTAAACTGGCTTCAATGAGGATGACGTTCGTCATGTTGGTTCCCTCTGCTTTTACCCGACTCAGATCGACCTGACTCAAGTCCGCACCCGTAAAGTTAGCTCCATTTAATAGGGCTTTGGAAAGATTTGCCCCTTTCAAGTTAGCCCCAATTAGAATAGAACTCGTCAGGTTTGCTGCTTCTAGGGTGGCTCCCACCAAGAGAGCATGGGAAAGATTGGTTCGGTTCAGGGGTGTCTCAAATAGTTTTGCCTGACTCAAGTTGGCTTCACTGAGATTTGCCTCACTGAGAATCGTTTCAGTGAGGTTGGCTCTACTCAGATTCGCTCCACTTAGATTAGCGGCTCGCAGACTCGCATCGCTCAAGTTAGCTTCACTGAAATTCGCCTTGCTCAGGTTCGCTCCAATAATGTTTGCCTCTCGCAGGTCGGTTCCTCGGAGGTTAGCTTCGCTGAGGTTTGCCTCCCGTAGGTTAACGCTCTTTAGGGATGCTCCACTCAGATTGGCTCCACTCAGGCTAGCTCCTCGGAGGTTAGCTTTGCTCAGGTTAGCTCCAATTAGAGATACTCCTCGCAGGTTAGCATCTCGAAAGTCCCGTTCTCCTGCCGCATATCGCTTCAGCAGTTCACCGGCATCCATGATTATTTGCCTCGTGTGTAGTTATTAAATAATCTCAGACAGATAATATT
>DATNQP010000444.1:0-4778 GCA_036703965.1 Leptolyngbyaceae cyanobacterium | reverse complement strand
ACTGACGCATTAGAGGCGTTTCGGACAGCGATGTCTTTCCGCTTCGTCGAGTGGCTGAACCACAATCGTGACGTATTCGTGGCTTACAAAGCTACTTTGGGCTTTGTTTGGGCTTGAAATTTGTCTAAGTCCCGTTAATTAACTATCAATCCCAGCCTAAAAATGATCGAACCGGGATTGAGGATACCGATGTGACTCCTAAACGCATTTTGATGTCTACTGACACGGTTGGGGGCGTCTGGACGTATGCCTTGGAACTGGCACGAGCACTCTTGCCGTATGGGGTGGAAGTGGCACTGGCAACAATGGGGGCACCCTTGACACCTGAACAATGGAATGCAGCTAAAGCTATCGCAAAATTGGAGGTGTTTGAGAGTAACTTCAAGCTGGAATGGATGGAAGACGCTTGGGAAGATGTTCGCCTATCAGGCGAGTGGTTGCTCGATCTGGAAGAACGTATCCAGCCTGATGTGGTACATCTGAATGGCTATGCTCATGGAGCGTTACCCTGGCGATCGCCAATCCTAATAGTAGGACATTCCTGTGTGCTTTCTTGGTGGGAGGCGGTTAAGGGTGAACCCGCACATCCTAGCTGGGACAGATATCGGCAAGAGGTAAAGCGAGGGTTGCAGGCAGCTAATTTGGTAGTTGCTCCCTCGGCGTCCATGTTGGCAGCACTGAATAAATACTATGGCTCAATCACTCAGGGGAGAGTCGTGCCGAATGGTTGCGATCGCAATACCTTTAGCCCAGCTGAGAAAAAAGAGTTTGTCCTCACGGCTGGACGCCTCTGGGATGAGGCGAAGAATGTGGCAGTACTAGAACATATTGCTCCTCAATTATTGTGGCCTATCTATATGGCGGGTGAGGAGAATCATCCGCATCACGAACCACAGAGGCACAGAGAACGCACAGAAGGAGGGGGTTCATCTGACTTTTCACGCCATGTGGAAAAATCAACGCTAGACCTAACCCCCCAACCCCATCAGGAGCAAGGGAAGGGGGAGAATTCAAAGCATTCTCAAGAGCAGGAGAGAGGTTTTCCAGATCCCGTGAAAAGTAAGAGGGGTTCATCGGTGCATTTAGGGCATTTGTCTTCTGAGGAGTTGGCTACATGGTATGCAATGGCTGCGATTTACGCGCTACCGGCACGGTATGAACCGTTTGGGTTGTCCGTACTGGAGGCGGCGTTGTCGGGGTGTGCGTTGCTATTGGGGGATATTCCTAGTTTGCGGGAAATTTGGGGGGAGGCGGCTGTGTTTGTGCCGCCGGATGATGGGGAAGCTGTTGCAGCGGCTATTAATGCTTTAATTACGGATTCAACACGACGTTGCCAACTGGCAAAAATGGCAAGCGATCGCGCTGTTGAATTTACGCCTCAACGCATGGCATCTGGCTACTTAGAAGCCTACCAACACTTGATTCACCAACGAAGATGATCAACTATTGAACTATGAAAATTGTCATGTTCTACCATTCCCTGTTATCCGACTGGAATCATGGGAATGCTCATTTTTTGCGGGGTGTAGTCAGTGAATTGCGATCGCGTAGTTATGATGTCTGTGTATATGAACCGAAAGATGCCTGGAGTCTGCAAAACCTCCTAGCAGAACACGGAGATGACCCAATTCAAAGATTTCGAGCAGCATATCCCAGTCTTGAGAGCATACGCTACGACTTAAAGACACTCGACCTCAATGAAGCGCTTGATGGGGCTGACTTGGTCATTGTGCATGAATGGAACGACCATAACTTGGTGCGGCGAATTGGAGAACACCGCGACAAGGTTGGTGGGTATCGGCTGCTGTTCCATGATACGCATCATCGATCAGTCAGCGATCGCTCTAGCATGGCAGCCTATGACCTTACACACTACGATGGCGTCTTGGCGTATGGCAGTGTTATCCGCGACATCTACCTAGCCCAAGGCTGGACACAACACGCTTGGACGTGGCATGAGGCGGCTGATACGCGCCTTTTTCACCCAATTGACGGTGTGGAATGTGAAGGCGATTTGGTATGGATTGGTAACTGGGGAGATGAGGAACGCACTGCTGAGTTATACGAGTTTTTGATAGAACCAGTGAAGGCATTGGGGATAAAGGCACAGGTGCATGGAGTGCGTTATCCGGAGGACGCGATCGCCTCTTTAGCCTCTGCTGAAATTGAATACGCGGGTTGGTTGCCTAACTCCGAAGTGCCACAGGTATTTTCACGTTTCAAAGTTACCATACACGTTCCCCGCCGTCCCTATGTCAAGGCTCTTCCTGGTATTCCTACCATCCGAGTTTTTGAAGCACTCGCCTGTGGTATCCCTCTATTATCTGCACCCTGGGAGGATATTGAAGGTCTATTTACACCGGGTAAAGACTTCCTGATCGCTCAAACTGCTGAGGAAATGCAACACCACCTGAGTACTCTACTTCAGGATGAGGAGAAGCGAAAAGAAATTGCCCACCATGGATGCCAAACAATTCTCTCCCGCCACACTTGCGCTCATCGCGTGGATGAACTCTTAGAAATCTATGCCGAACTCGAACGTGCAGAGGCGGTGACAGCATGACAACTGGTCTCAAAATTGCGTTTTTCGGCTCTAGTCTTGTCTCTGCCTACTGGAACGGCGCAGCAACCTACTATCGTGGCATTATCCGAGCATTAAGCGATCGCGGACATCACGTTACCTTCTACGAACCAGACGCTTACGGACGCCAAGAACATCGTGATATTCCCGATCCGGACTGGGCAAAAGTCGTTGTTTACTCAGCTGAAGGGGAAGAGGGAGTGTACCGCGCCCTAGAAGATGCACGCAGCGCCGACTTGATTGTGAAAGCCAGTGGTGTCGGCGTGTTTGATGAATTACTAGAAGCAGCTGTTTTGGAACTAAAAAAACCTGATAAGCTTGTTGCCTTTTGGGATGTGGATGCGCCAGCAACCCTTGACCGAGTGCAAAACAATCCAGCTGACCCTTTTAACTCTCTCATCCCACGCTATGACCTGATTCTTACCTATGGCGGCGGTGAACCCGTAGTGAAAGCCTACAAAGCATTAGGAGCGCGTGAGTGTGTTCCCATCTACAATGCACTCGATCCAGCCACTCACCACCCCGTCCCACCAGAACCCAGATTCGAGTGTAAGCTTGGCTTCTTGGGAAACCGCCTACCGGATCGGGAAGCGCGTGTGGAAGAATTTTTCTTACGTGCGGCGGCCCAACTGCCAGACGACAAATTTCTACTAGGCGGCAATGGTTGGGACGATAAGCCAATACCCAGCAATGTCAACTACCTGGGACACGTCTATACACGCGACCATAATGCCTTCAATTGCACACCTCAAGCCGTATTGAATATCAGCCGTGAAAGTATGGCAAGATATGGTTTTTCTCCAGCAACGCGGGTGTTTGAGGCAGCAGGTGCCGGTGCCTGTATTATTACAGATGCGTGGGAGGGAATTGAGTTATTTCTGGAACCTGGACGTGAGATTTTGGTTGCCCAGGATGGTGACATGGTGCGAGAACACCTCTGTCAGCTAACTCCCAAGAATGCTCGTAAGATTGGCGAAGCTGCTTATCGAAGAGTTCTCACTGAACACACTTACACCCATCGAGCCACGCAACTCGAAGCTTTGCTATCTGGAAGATTTCCCCTATGAGCTTGTTATTAGCAAGGACAACTTATGATTATGATAAAGTCATCAGCTCTATAAGATTGCGGGGTGATTGAAGTATCTCACACCCGTTCACCTGCTAGTTACTCTGACCAATTTCCTTTTGTACCTGAGCTTTCACCGTTTCGATTAATCTTTCAGGGCTTGTGTCAGTTCCTAGCATCATAACAAATGGTTTAACTGCGCCAAATAAACCAAGAACCATGTACTCAGCTGCATTGTAGGTTTCAATTAGCATTGCTGCCCCTGGAATGATTTTTGGATACTTGCTGACTGGATAAGTTTGTTCCATTGCCTCAAAAAACTTATCTTTGGGTAAGTAGAACAACTGTCCGTCAACACCTTTATCTGTTGGAGATTATGGATAAAGTGCCATAACGACACCTGTACCATGATTTGCAAATCCTTCAAAGTTTATTCTGAGCAAATCATCATAGTTATCCTCAATCAGGCGGAGCAGCAGCTCATCGACTTCCCACCGTTTGACTGGCTTGCCATAGTTGTCGCCCATTGCGGCTTTTCGTCGTTTTGACTCGCCCAATTTTCTCGTCTCCTTCCTTTAGAGCTTATGTCCTCAGTATAAATTTAAGAGTAGCTAGATTGATATTACTCTGACGAACAAGCTTTCTACATCCTCTGCATGGGGCTGCTTTCTGTGCCATTAGAGAATAAAAGAGGTGAAAAATGCCATTCAGTAATTACAAAAGTATTAGTGCAGTTGCTAAAAAATTTCAAATTAAATATGTTCAATCTAACTACATAACTGAAAATGAATTTTTAGTTAAAGACTCTTTTAAAGAAGAATTGGATTTGCTTTTTATTGATGGAGTTGTTGATAACTCAGAATCTGCTATTTGTGAAAATCTAATTTATCCAGTTTTGAAGGAAGTATGGAAGTCCTATCGGCATCAATTGACACTTTGGAGTCATCAGGCACTAACCTATGATGAGGATTTATCAGGGGTTCCCGATTATATAGTGACAAAGCGCAGTCCCCTCGGTACTATTGTCTTTGACAAGCCCTATTTTTTGGTAGTTGAAGCAAAGCAGGATAAGTTTGAAGAAGGATGGGGGCAATGCTTAGCCGAAATGGTTGCAGTGCAACGGATTAACGA
>DATNQP010000443.1:0-14486 GCA_036703965.1 Leptolyngbyaceae cyanobacterium | reverse complement strand
AGAGGTCTTTTCTCGATCAGAGCGCGGATGTAGTATTGCTTGCGGAAGATGAGGTTGTCGGAGAAACCGATACCTAGCAAATCGCGTTCGCCGACGTAAAAGTCTAGCCGTAGCACCATGTCCTTGTCGATAATGCTGTCATCCTCAAGAATCCGCCTAGTATCGAGGTAGCCCTCCCAAATCAACTTGTTGTGATCTGCCCAGGGAAAAGCAATATTTTTGTCCCTAAAATCAACATTTTTGTCGAGTGGGTCAACCTCACTAAAGGGTCCATAGCAGTTTTCCGCTTCCTTGCTCTGGTGGAAAAGCTCAAAGTCCACACCACGCGGCTTAATTGAGACGCCTAGAAAGAATTCACTCTTGCCGAACCAATCTTTCCCACGGGTGATTTTACCGTTGACCAGACGCAGGCGCGATCGCACGTTTCCAAATAAAAAGCGCGTCGCTACTTCAAATGACTCGCGGGATGTGATTAGAGAGTCATAGCCCCCGTGGCACTTGTTGATAAATGTTCGCACTGCGCCAGGAATTTCAGCAGAGATTTGCTTGACCAGTCCGTCGCTCCGATTGTAGTTGGGTCCATACTCACCCCCTTCTGAGAAGAACTGATTTAGCGCTGTAGCAGGTATAGGAGCGTAACTTCGGTAGTTGGTGCCAACGACCGTCAGCAGTCGCTCTGCGGGGAAGTGGTCCTTAAAATGCTTATAGGAAGCCGGATTCGTTGCGTCAGCTTGAAACCGAGGATTGAAATGCTTAAAGTCATCCTCCGCAGCGATACCCATCCAATACTTGAAGATTTGGAATGTAACGCCTCGGTGCGGAGTCCCCAGGGTAACGATCTTGTTAATGTAGTCCTCAGCCTTCAGTGGTCCGTTCTCGTGCTCCGGGTAGCTACGTTGCACCGCCTCACGAACGATTAACCCACCCATAGAATGAGCAATGATATTTACCTTTGGCTTGACACCATCCTGCATCACGGCGAGTTCCCGAATAAAGTCGATCAGCCGAACCAGTGCTTTACCATAGGTTGCAAATTTCCGGTCGTTCAGGTCGTAGTAACGAAACACCCAAATAGAGCGGTATGGATCTTCTGTTGACTCGATCAGGTGCAGCGCCATCGCCGGGTTAATGATAATCTTGTCTCCTGAAAAATACCCCGCTTCTTTTAGGCGCTCGAATTTGTTAATAACATTTTGATCTTTTAAGTACTGGAGTCTCCTAGGAAAAACCGGCTCACTCTCAACCTTGCGGCTGTAGTACCCCACGACATTAGTGGCGTCCTGATACCGCCAGTCGGACTTTATGAAACGCAGGAGCATTCCCTCATAGATGTAGTTTTCCCCCTGTTTATTGGGGTAGACGCTGCCGTCGTTAAATCCCTGATAAGTCAGCTTCTTTTCATCATCTGTGTTAAAACCACCGAACCCGCGAATTAAAATCAGCGGTAAGGGACGACGCATGGGTACAGACATTGTTCTCTCTAATTGCCTCTTGATTTTGTGTGAATTATTACTGAGTGCTGTTGACAGAAGTTTCCGTTTTTGAGACATCCTTTCCGGATATCTTGGTAAAACTTAGATTAATACGCTACTTTGCGGTTTTGTGACTTAATAAATCGAAAAATTCACGGACAACTGGGAATAAGAGCCAAACAATACCTCATACTGCTAAATGAGGCTGCTAGATGACTGGGCAGCGAATACCTGTTCTATGTTACGGATGCCCTTAAGCGAAGGACGCGGTAGTGGGACGCTCCGCGATAGCGAAAGCGTTGCGGAACCGTTAGGTTCAGCGCAGCAGCGCTTGGCAGATCGCATTGAACACCTGCCACTCATCCTGGCGGGACCCATCTTACGGCGTACAGAGAGTGATGCTGTTACGGTTTGGGTCGCCCTCAAAGCACCTCGCGAAGTTACTCTCAAAGTTTTTGCTACAGAGGCAAACGGTTCTACCATCAAGACGGTGTTGCTTGAAGGTACACGCTCCACAGTACCTCTCGGAA
Organism: Leptolyngbyaceae cyanobacterium; assembly: GCA_036703965.1. Lineage (GTDB taxonomy): Bacteria > Cyanobacteriota > Cyanobacteriia > Cyanobacteriales > Coleofasciculaceae > DATNQP01. The sequence goes on along the minus strand of DATNQP010000443.1, from coordinate 12,484 downwards.
AGCAGTTGCATATCGTCGCCGTCACGGCTAAGTCAATTAAGGAGCAGGGAAGTAAGGGAGGAGAAATTCAATCCAAGACTGCGTCACGCTACGTTAACACCCCCTCTTTGCTAGAACCCGGCCAAATCTACGCCTACGACCTGAGTTTCGGCAGCGATGAACAGAATCTCACCGAAGCACTCAACTCAGCAACCCAAAGGCAGTTCGTTACAGTTAGCTATTTCCAGCATCAGCTACCCACCTTTGCAATGCCGCCGGACGATTTGAACAACTTGCGGCTGGCTCATGGTTCCTGCCGCAAGTTACATGGCGGGGGACAGGATGCGCTACCGATACTGGATGACCTGATTGAGCATTATGCAAAAGATCCAAATTCCCGGCTCCATCAGCTCTTTTTCACAGGCGACCAAATCTACGGAGATGACGTTGCTGACTCTCTGCTGTGGATGGCGATAGAAGCGGGTGATACTTTGCTGGGTTGGGAAGAGGAGTTACCCTTGTGCCAAACGTCAACCACTGGCTATGAATGCAAAAAAGCCAGTGAGTTCAAACCCGGAGAGCGTACTGACATGGCTAGAGAGTACTGCGGCTTCACAGCGATGCTTATCAATACTCCAGATCAAGCCAAAAGCCACCTGTTGACACTGGGTGAATATTTTTGCACCTATATGCTTGTTTGGTCGCCGGTCCTCTGGCCAGAACGCTTACCTAAAGGCAAGGATGTAGGCAAAGATTCCCATCAGGCGGATTTGTGGGACAAGGAAGCGCGTCTGCTGGAAGAGTGCCTTGACCAGTTGTGGAAAGTCCGCAGGGCAATGGCGAATGTGCCAATTTATATGATTTGTGACGACCATGACATAAGTGATGACTGGTACCTAAATCGAGCTTGGTGTACTGGTGTATTAGGTAAACCCCTGGGCAGGCGTGTAGTGCAGAATGGTCTCTTGGCTTATGCCGTGTTTCAGGCGTGGGGTAACACACCTGACCAATTTGAGGAGGGGCAACCAGGGGGAAATTTGTTGAAAGCAGCAACCCTTTGGTCGGCGTCGGCGGGAACTGATGAGTCTGCCTCACAGGAAATTGCCAAGTGCCTAGGACTTCCCCACTTGGAGGCGGAAACCGGCTTGCCTAAGCTAAAACTTGACAAAAATCTACTTATTCTGGATCGAGATTATCCTGATGGGACACGACCGCTAGAGTGGCACTACACCATCAGAAGCCTCAAGCACGAAGTGATTGTGCTTGATACTCGAACTTGGCGCGGCTATCCACAAGGAGATGGGGAGATGGGAGGAAATCCCAATCCAACATCGAGTGATGAGGACGCGATCGCTCTCACGGCAGACTCCGCGATGGCATTACCCAGCCTCCTCTGTCCTACAGCCTTTGAAAAACAAATTCAAAAACCCCTAGACCAAACTGATCAGCTCAAACAAAGCGGTGAGTCGAGGATTGAGGTAACGTTTCTGGTTGTGCCGACAAACTTGGTGAGTCTGCGGATTATTGACCTAGTTCAAAAGTGGGAACTTGAGCATGGCAACGTTTTCCACTCGGATGTCGGTGATGGCTGGAACTTGAATGAGGCTGCTTTATCTAAGCTGTTTGCTGAATTGTTCAAGCGGCGGCAACAGGTAGTGGTGCTTTCCGGTGATATTCACTTCGGGGGTGCCGTTCGCCTCAGCTATTGGTCTCGTTGCCATTTTGAGGCTCCCTCGCTGGGAGTTAAAGATCCAGAGTCCAGACGTGATAAATCGTGTCTGGACTCTACTCAAACCTCAAATGCACGAGTGCTAGCACAGCTAACGGCAAGTGCTTTCAAAAATAGTGAATTGAAGACCTATTTTATCCACACAAAGGCTAAATCTCTTGTACCAGAGCAGCCTCAAGACTGGGCAGGATGGAACGAACCGCCGCAACTTTTTGAAATTCAAGTCACCGGGGAAACGGTACGGATTCTGGATGTTGAAGTTCCCGCGACAGGACCGATTGTGCGGCAACTACTAGGGGCGCGTGGCAATTGGGGCATTTCCTGGGAAATCGTACTTAAAAATAACAAATCTCTCCCTGACTGGCAGTACCACATTGAGTGGATTAAACGGGAGAAAGCGATTTTTGCTCCTTGGGCAGGAAAGCCAACGTCATCAGCACCATCCCCAAACAAAACCTCAACTGGGTTGCTATCAGCGGTAGGAAAACTGGTATCAATGCTCTGGCGGAATCAGTGGGTTCAAGAGGGAGAAGAAGTCATCGGTCATAGCAACTTTGGCGTGATTAGCTTTGAATGGTCACAAAACAAAGAGGACGCGAAGGCTGTCATTCAGGATATTTATTGGCGACCCCCTTGGAAACCCACCCATGTCGTCTATAGTCGATACTTTGTCCCACTCCACGTCGATAAGCCGCCACCACCACCCAGAGTTATTTCACAATGAACAAAGAAGTTCAGGAGTTCAGGAGGAAAGAAGGAAGAAGTTTTTTTGAAGTATTCTGCAACTCCGAGGTCAAGCACTTCCAACTGGGTGAGGGATGCGATCGCTTCTGGCAGTTCTGTCAGTTGGTTGTTGAAGAGGACAAGCTTTTGAATAAAGCTCCGTTGGGCATGACATCTAACTAACTTCTCAAACACGCTCTTACTGACCAAATTCAAGCCTTGCCTGCTCAACAATCTCAACCGTTACCATGTCCAAGTCAGCTTCACGAGCCAGTTGCTCAATTCGTTTGCGAGCTTGGGCACGAACAAAATAGGGAATATTTTTTAGCTTGGCTTTTGCTTCAGCTGTCCATTGCAGGGCGTCCGGAAAATCAGAGCTGTTCATGATTGTAAGCCTTGATAGCTCAGCAATCAGCTTTCCTTTAAAGCTGGATTATTGTTAAATTTTACTGGGAATTCTAGAGAGAACTCACTTAAAGTTAATAAATAAGAATAAAAAATTACAGCTATTCACATCATTGCAGTAATTTGTGACAAACTGCAAAGAAAAGAATTGAGGGGAAAGATAGAACTAATTAGCAAGAATTTAATAGCCTCTCCTGTGAGGCTTTAATACAGGTTAAACTGGATAGATTTTGTCTAACTCCAACAAGGTGTGTAATAAAACATTCGTCCCCTGAGTACATTGCTCTGGTGAGGTGTATTCATCCTCTGAGTGACTAATTCCTGCTGCACTGGGGACAAAAATCATTCCCATATCTGTGAAGCGTCCGATTTCTTGGGCATCATGACTGGCACGGCTGGGCAAGTAGCTGTAGCTAAGCCCTAGTTGCTCACAAATGGCAGCGATCGCATTTTTTACTTCTGGTACAGCGAGAGTAGGTTGGACATTCAAGATCGGGGTAATCGTAATTTCCGTGCGAGTGGCTGTAGCGATCGCTTCTAGTTGCTGTTTTAGTTGCGCCACTAGATTATCCACCTTCGTTTGAGACAAATCGCGGATATCTACACTTAATTCCACCCGTCCCGGAATAACATTGGCGGTATTTGGCCATACCTGAAACGCCCCCACGGTTGCTACCTGCTCTCCTGGGGTGTTTTTCGCCAGCGTTTGCACCGCCAGGACGACTTGAGCTGCTGTTACAAGGGCATCCCGTCGCAGATGCATGGGTGTTGTTCCGGCATGATTCGCATGACCCGTGATGGTAATGGCATAAAGATTATGGCTGGCAATGCCCTCCACTACGCCAATTTCCTTATCCAGAGATCCCAGAACGCCGCCCTGTTCAACATGTAATTCCACAAAAGCAGCTATCTCAGAACGACTCCGCTGAGCCGTTGCTAGTTGCTCCCAGTCGCCACCCACACGCTTCAAGCAATTTTGGATAGATGTCCCATCCTTAGAACGATAGCGTTCTGGGTCATTCACTACAGTTCCCGACATGGCTTTAGAGCCAAGCATCCCGCCGTCTTCGTCTGTAAAGATAATGACCTCAACGGGGTGGGCGAGTCTGTGATTGTTTTCGCTAAGTACCCGCACAACTTCGATTCCTGCCAACACTCCCAAGGCACCGTCGTAACGTCCGCCCGATGGCACGGTATCAATGTGAGAACCCGTGGCAAGTGCTGGTGCCTCCTCCTGCTCTCCGGCGTAAGTTCCAATAATATTTCCCGCGGCATCAATGCGGATAGTCATATCTGCTTCAACCATCCAATCCTGCACCAGTTGTCGCGCCAGCACGTCTTCTGGACTATAAGCAATGCGTCGGACTCCTCCTTGGGGAAGCCCGCCAATTTTGGCTAATAAGGTGATGGTCTGGTTGAGGCGATCGCCATTAATCTCTAGGGTCAAAGCTGTGGTCATATTTTATTATTGCCTATATTCCGCAGCTTGCCTTAACAGCACTAATAATATTGATAATTTCTATTCAAAACTGCATCTTTTCGCTCAAAGTGTTCTAGTTAAAATCCCTAAAATTGCCCTAGAACGGAAGTCAGAGAATCATTTATAGTAATACTGCTAAACATCCTCTACTTCTCTTACTTTCTTTTAATTATGCAATTTTTTTACCTCTTGCTTACTTTCAAAACCAATTTGTTCCTTTTGGAGAAGAAAAAATTTCCATTGCTACCCATGCCTTACACTATGGAACTGGAGCCTTGGGTAGTCATTAAAAGTGCCTGTGGAGCAGTGAACTGTATCCTTATATACTTTTGAAGACTTCAACCTGTCGATACGTTATAAACTCAAGCAGTCATGTCTAGATATTTTTAACAACAGGTGCAACTAACTAATCGTGATCCCGGATTAAAGCGATTCTTTATCTGCGGTTCTGCCTTGCAGGGGCAACCAGACCACAAAAATCTCCAATCTGCAAAATTTATTAAAGAAGCGTACACTCGCGCTCGTTACCGGATACACGACGTTGGGAACGGGCGGCACCCCGGCATCTACGAAATAGAGTCAGGGGGCATTGCCATTCCTGGTGAGGTCTATGCATTAACCCCACAGCAGAATAAAAATCTGATGGCAGGGGAGCCACCTGATTTGTATGAGGGGAGGGTAATTTTAGAAGACGGTGAGGTAATTTCGGCAATGCTCTACCCGCGTGAGTTGGTGGAAAAGCACAACTGGCCGGACATTTCCCACTTCGGTGGCTGGGCGGCGTACAAGCAGTCTGGTAATTAATGGTAGTTTAGACTAAATTGAAAGCTACGCTACATATACTGGTCGTTGCTTTAAATAATAGTTATAGAACGGTTGGCATCGATCCAAACAGCTTGGTCGTGATAACTTTGAGAAAATTCCCAATGGGGCACCAGGGATAGAATTACGCCTCCCCTTATTGTTCGATGGTGGTGTCAAAGCGGGAAGAATATCTCTCACTCGCTTTGTACAACTAACCTCTACAGCACCAGCTAAGATGTATGGGCTGTTTGCCCGCAAGGGAGCGATCGCGGTAGGTAGTGATGCAGACTTGGTGCTATTTGACCCTGACAAGCAACATACCATCAGTGCTGACAATCCATCACTCAAATGTGGATTACAGTTTATATGAAGGGGGCTGCGTTATGGCAAGGTCGAGAAGGTGTTTCTACGTGGAGAACTGATTGTAGATGGCGATCATTGGCTCGGTCGAAAAGGCGGTGGAAAGTACCAAAAGCGCTCAGCTTTCGGTGTCTTCTGACTCTTTCCCCTCTCCCCCAGTCCCCGATACTCTGGTGACAACCTATCTCCAGATGACGGAGGGGTCTCAATTCCGTCCAGCGTATCTCAATTACCTTGACGGAATCAAATTAATGTGCATGGATAGGCCGGATGTTGCCTTTTATCGCTTCTTGTACAGTTCTGTCGGGAAGCAATGGCATTGGCGCGACCGATTAGCGCACACGGATGATGAAATTGAGGCACTTCTGGTAGCGCCAGGGACTAGCGTCCACATTTTGTATGTAAATGGCGCACCGGCTGGATACATTGAGCTGGCACAGCGCAAAGAAGGACCAGGAGGTCGTTTCTGCTCCACTAAGATTGTTTATTTTGGTCTGAGACCGGGCTACACCGGTCGAGGGTTAGGCAAGCATTTACTGAGTCACGGTATCGCCTACGCTTGGAACAATGGCACTCAACGCTTGTGGCTACATACCTGCAACTTAGATGGTCCCTACGCCTTGAATAACTACATCAAACGTGGCTTTAAAATTTACAGAGTTGAGAAACAGCCAATGCCACAATGTTATTTCTAGTATCAATACATCAAGGGCACTCTTTAACAATTTCCCGGAAGAAGTCCCTTCCCTCAGCACAGCAGGGAGGGGATGAATACGAGTCAGAATCAAGGTGAGTCTGATGCAAGGATGTACTTCTTGAGGAGAGGTGTGCCACCCGTTGAAATTACACAGTAATAATCTGAGCAAAACACAGGCTTCCAGTACACTTGGCTAACTTCCTGCGCAAATTCTTTGCGAATTATTCTACGTAGAGGCAGATTTGAGACTAGCTACTATAGTGGTTCTAATTGATTCGTAAAACAGAATTGACCGGAATCCGGCTCCCTGTAAGGAGCGGCTTTTCACATTTCAATTAGGAAAGACTATGCTTGCGCTTATAATCGCTGTGCTTATTGTTCTCTCAGGTTCAGGACTCTGTTCTAGCGTAGAAACAGCGTTGTTTTCAGTCTCTACAATCAAAGTCCGAGAGTTAGCGCAGTCAAATAAACCTTCAGCCGTAGCACTCCTGGCGATTCGTGAAAAAATGAATCGACCCATTGCGACGATTGTGATCCTGAATAATATGTTCAACATTATTGGCAGTATTGCGATCGCTGAAGTCGCGGATTCAGTATTTGGAGATACAGCATTGGGTTTATTTTCAGGACTCCTGACCTTCCTGATCATAATTTTTGGTGAAATCCTTCCGAAAACTTTTGGTCAGCGCCACGCCGAACAATTAGCCCTACTAGCCGCCCTGCCTGTTACAGGAATTACCTTTCTTTTTACTCCCCTCGTATGGATTCTGGAAAAGGTTATAGCACCCTTGACCAAAGACAAAAAACGACCGACAACCAATGAGTCTGAAATCAAGTTGTTAGTAAATATTGGGTATCAGGAAGGAATTATTGAAGACGATGAAGCTGAAATGATCCAACGGGTCTTTCGGTTGAACGATTTAACAGCGGCTGACCTGATGACCCCCCGCACAGGGCTAACCTATTTACGCGGTGCTCTAACTCTGGCTGAAGGCAAAAAAGACATCATTGCCTCGCAGCACACCCGGATTATTGTGATTAACGACTTGATCGATCAAGTGATTGGGTTTGCCTTAAAAGATGAGTTGCTGACAGCGATGGTTGAAGGAAAAAGCACTCAACAAGTCGCTACTGTAACCCGTAAAGTTCGCTTTGTCCCCGAAATGATTCGCGCAGACCAACTGCTCAAAGCTTTCCTGGATACCCGTGAACATCTTGTAGTAGTGGTAGATGAATATGGTAGTGTCTGTGGTGTAGTAACGCTGGAGGATGTACTTGAGGTGCTAACTGGTGAGATTGTCGATGAGACGGATAGGAGTATTGACCTTCAAGAAATTGCCAGAAAGAAACGAGAAGGAATGTTGCAAGATAGGAAATTTGATCTTTAATGCTATCCCGACAGTGCAGTGCAGAAGAACTCTCCGGTTAAATCTACCAGATTTGCTGTTGAGAAACAGCCAATGCCACAATGTTATTTCTAACATCAATATATCAAGAGCGCTCTTTCACAAACAATGCTGAAATCTACCCGGTTTGTTGCTGCTGTATCTGTAGTCCTACTGGCATTAACAACTGCATGTTCCCAGTCTGAGCAGACTCAAGACACATCTTCCGCTCCAAAACCTCCAAAATCAACGGCTTCAACTGATTCTTCAGTAGCCCCTAAAGCGTCTAAAGCTTCCTCATCCAAGCCATCATCAGCGTCTACGGGCGATCGCTTTCAAAATGCCCTGGATACCGGAATGAGTGCAGCCCAGCTCACGCAATCCGCTAAATCTAAGGAGGATTGGAACGTAGTTGTCAGTCGCTGGCAAAGTGCCATTAAATCACTCAAAGCTGTACCAAAGTCTAACCAGAATCACGCTAAAGCTCAGAAAAAGCTGACCGAGTATCAGAAGTACCTGGCTTATGCTCAACAACAGGGAAAGAGCGGCTCGAAACAGACAAGTGCGGCGAAACCCTCCTCATCAGCAACGCCTCAGCTTGTTAACATGCAAGATGCATTTGATACTGCCATGGGCGCAGCAGTAATCGCGCAATCCGCTCAGTCTAAAGATGATTGGACTTTAGTTGCCAGTCGTTGGCAAAGTGCCATCAATTTGCTTAAAGCCGTACCGGCGTCTAGTCCCAATTACGCCATAGCCCAGAAAAAGATCGCCGAGTATCAACGCAACCTTTCTTATGCTCAACAGCAGCAAAAGGGTGGAGCGAAACCGGCAACCACGGTAAGCGCCATTCCGACTGGTGTAACAATATCGAACAAAACCAGCACCTCAGCTGCCGCGCCAGAAGTAGCTTTATCTAACTCCTCAGCTGTCGCGCCAGAAGTGGCTTTAGCGCGTTATCTAAAACAGAAAGGAGCCAAAATGTACGGCGCTTACTGGTGTCCTGCCTGCCAGAACCAGAAGCAACGGTTTGGGGAGGAGGCATTTAGTCAAATTAAGTACATAGAGTGCGACCCCGCTGGCGAAAATGCACGGCGAGACCTCTGCCGCAAAGCAAAGATTAGAGCCTTTCCCACTTGGGAAATTGACGGTCGGTTGTATGAGCCAGGTTCGTATTCGTTGGAGACACTCGCTGATATGTCCGGCTATCAAGGCGATCGCAATTTTAGCTACTGAATCTCGATGCTTTAGCACCAATAAGAGTCAACTATCACCATGACACGTACCAAACGGTTCGCTTTATCTTTTCCGCAACGCCGCCTCTCAAAATTCCTACTGCCAGGGTTGCTGTTTGGGGGAACGGTTCTACTGATTATCGCTATCAGCTTTATCAACTGGACTCCTCTATTCCAGCCCATCCAGGACTTCGTTTTCCTGTTAGAAGACCGCTATGAGCAATGGTTAGGTAAACAGACTACCAATAACCCACTTTTTTTGCTTCTCTTAGCTTTTGCAGGAGGTTTGATTGCCAGCATTTCGCCCTGCAAACTCGCCCTCCTGACCGTAAACCTCAGCTACATTGGCACTCGTGAGTTTACATCTCGCTGGGATGCCTTCATCAAGGCAGGGTCATTTGTCCTGGGAGTGGTAACAGTCCTCAGCTTGTTGGGGTTGTTCTCTTCCTTTGCTGGGGCTGTGATGCTTGACTATCGTGGCTACGTCAACATTGTCGTTGGTACAGTGATTCTGGTAATGGGGCTGACTCTCTTCGGGATTGTACGCCTGCCTTTACCTAAAACAGGCTTAGGATTGCCCATCACTGGTCCTTACACCGCCGGGTTGACATTTGCGCTGGTGGGTTCTCCCTGCGCTAGCCCTGTGCTATTTTCAGTTCTAGCTGCTGCTGCCGCCACAGGTTCTCACATTCAAAGCACACTGACGATGATCAGTTATGCATTGGGTACCAGTGCAATTATTTTCTTCGCCAGCCTGTTTACAGGTTTAGCCAAACAAACCCGTGCTTTACTGAACTATTCCGAAGGAATCATGCGCTTTGGTGGTGGACTGCTGATTCTTATGGGAGGATATTACCTGGTCAATGGTATTCGCTGGGTCGCTTTGGTGATGTAGCGGTTACAGGACTGACGCGATCGCTACCCCAAACCCCCAACATCAAGCTTGTCATCATCAGCAACACTCAACTCCGATGCGGCTGACGGTAAGGTGTCACGCCTTCAACTTGCAAGTTGATATTTAGCCTATTTCTTGTGGGACGGGCATCTTGCCTGTTCAGATTAGGCAGATTAGATGCACAGCAGCTTGAGAGAAGAAGTCAAACATGCGATCGCCGAAGAGTGTCCTGAATGGAGTGACTAAGGCAACCCAAATCCTAAAAAACTCTTCCATTAAATAAAATGTCGTATTTCCATGATTAACAAGCCCAAGTTTAAAAGTTGTTTTCATATTGAAATTTTAGAATCTGATGTATTTTTGCTATCTGAAAAAGATTCCTTCCTGTTAAAGGGTCGTCTTTATAAGCTCTTAGCACCATTAATTGATGGTCACCATACCGTTGATGACCTCATTGATATTCTACAAGGAGAAGCTTCTGCTCCGGAAGTTTACTATGCCTTAATGTTAATGGAGAAAAAAGGTTATATCATTGATAAAAATGAGGAAATATTACCTAATATAGCCGCTTATTGGGATATTTTAAATATTGATATTAGAGAAGCTATAAGCCGATTAAAAGCTACTAAAGTTTCAGTCGAAGCTTTCGGCACAGCTCCTACTCAAGAATTTATCTCTACCCTTGAATCACTGAATATTCAGATTTCCGAGGAGGGAGAGATAGGAGTAGTTTTGACGGATGACTATCTTCAAGAAGGTCTTGCCGCCTATAACCAAAAAGCTGTGCAACTCAAACGCCCCTGGATGCTTATAAAACCAGGAGGAACAATGATTTGGGTGGGTCCGATATTTTATCCGGGAAAAACAGGATGTTGGGAATGTTTGGCTCAGCGCCTGAGAACCAACCGACCTGTTGAAACTTATATTCAGAAACAGACAACAATACCAGCCTTTTCCAACACTTCTCTTGCTGCCCTTCCTTCTACGTGGCAAACCGGACTGAATCTAGCAGCAACTGAAATCATCAAGTGGATTGTTCAAGGAAAAAATAAACAGCTTGAAGGTACTCTAGTTACCTTTGATACTCATCTATTGAAGACACAATACCATCTTTTGGTTCAGCGTCCCCAATGTCCTTGCTGTGGCAAACAAGAAAATTTAGACAACAACCCCTTACCTCTTCTTATAGAAAGCCGGAAGAAAACTTTCAAAACGGATGGAGGGCATCGTTGTTTATCACCGGAAGAAACTCTCCAAAAATATGAACATCATATCAGCCCCATTACTGGAGTAGTTCACAGCTTGAAGCGCCTACCAAATACCGAAAATAGTTCGCTGTATAGTTATTCAGCCGGTCACAACTTTGCAATGATGTTCGATAATTTATACTTTTTACGCGAAACTATTCGCGGCAGAAGTGGTGGGAAAGGTAAAACTGATATTCAAGCTAAGGTAAGTGCGCTTTGCGAAGCAATTGAGAGATATTCGGGTGTCTTTCAGGGAGATGAAATTAGGCAGAAAGACAACTACAAAAATATTATTCATGCAGCTATCCATCCAAATAATTATCTGAATTTTAGCGAAGAACAATATAAAAACCGTCTGGAATGGAATGCTAAATCGGAACTCAATCAAAAGGTTCCAGAACCTTTTGATGAGGAAAGGGAAATTGAATGGACACCTGTTTGGTCTCTTACCCATCAAGAATTTAAGTATCTGCCAACAGCTTATTGTTATTATGGCTATCCAAGGGAACAAAATCCCTACTGTTGGGCAAACTCCAACGGAGCTGCCGCTGGCAATACAAAAGAAGAGGCAATCCTGCAAGGCTTTATGGAATTGGTAGAGCGCGATAGTGTAGCTTTGTGGTGGTATAATCGCATCCAACGTCCAGCTGTTGATTTAGATAGTTTTAATGAGCCGTATTTTCAAGAGATAAAAGATTATTACAGGTCGATTCATCGGGAGATTTGGGTTTTAGACCTCACCACTGATCTAAATATTCCTACTTTTGTGGCTGTCTCTAGCCGAACAGATAAAGAAATAGAAGATATTGTCTTCGGTTTTGGAACGCATTTTGACCCAAAAATTGCGATGCTTCGAGCAATAACTGAGGCAAACCAAATACTACCCGCTGTTTTAACGGTTGCCCCTGATGGTAGTACCAAATACCGTCTTGATGACCAAGTTGCTGTAGACTGGTGGAAAACAGCAACCCTAAAGAATCAGCCTTACTTAGTTCCTGATGTCAGCGTTAAACCAAAGGTTTATTCTGATTATCCCCAGTTGGGGAGTGACGATCTGCTTGAAGATGTCATGACTTGTATGAAAATTGCTGAGAAACAGGGAATGGAAGTGCTGGTTTTAGATCAAACACGTCCTGATATAGGACTAAATGTTGTCAAGGTTATCGTCCCTGGAATGCGCCACTTTTGGAAAAGATTGGCTCCCGGACGGCTTTATGATGTTCCTGTCAAATTGGGCTGGTTGCCAGAGTCACTCAAGGAAAATCAGCTGAATCCGGTTCCGATGTTTCTCTAACCTGAATGAGGAGTCAGGATTTAGATGCCACCATCATTTGTACTTTCTTTCAAGAAGAACATTTCTGTTATTGAAGAACTAAGCGATCGCGTTGTTGTTCAATCCCCTCTTGTCCCCCTAAATCTTCCTCAAATTACGCTAGAACTTAACCAGCCATCATCTGGATTGCTGGCGGCTATCAGGATGCTTGCCGCTGATGGTGCTACTGAAGAATACCTCAGTGATTTAGTGCTACAGACTGAGGGGTTCTC
>DATNQP010000442.1:0-35236 GCA_036703965.1 Leptolyngbyaceae cyanobacterium | reverse complement strand
CATACACAGGATACGACTGGTTACCAGTCTTGCTACCCCTGCCTGTTTAATTGTCAATAAGCTCGGTATTGTGGGTGGGGTCTTGCCAGGTATAACCCTTTTGATCTCTGGCTTTGGGGGCGCTTGTCGCCCCCTGAAGTGTGAGGCAGTTGACTAGCATTTTTTAAGCGATCACACTCTAAATTGAGCAGGATTTATACTCTTATGAGTATGGCATTGAGAACCAACAAGATAAAGGTGCTTGACTGTTGAATCTAGAGGGTTATGACTCAAACAAATAGGACGCTTCAATTAAATCCTACCTCTACTGACGCGATTGCCTCTGGCACCAGCCTTTAGACCGATCGCACCGCTTGAGGGCTGCTCGAACTGCCTCTTCAATCCGCACTCCACGACGCTTGTCTTGAATGGCAGCGATCGCGCCAACTGCTCAATCAGAGTAGTGGCGATCAGCTGTCCCTGAAGTCAAAAGCCTCGCGACAGGCATTGCGTCAGTTGCCGTCCCACACGACGTTCTTTATTGGAATCAGGAGGTAACCAGTAGTGACGACATTTTAAATTAATAAAAAAAACTGTAGGATGCGTTATAAACACACCCTACACCTTCTGATCGCGGCTACTTATTCTGGCCCTTTTGCAGGTAGTCCAACAGCATGAAACACAATTTGAGGGCAGGAACAGCCCAGTTTGCTGCTTCTGGGTTAATAAACCCGGCAAAAGCAATTACAGCAAACTCAATCATTTTGCGTAGCGCTCTATTTCTCTTTGCTTTAGCTGAAGGTTTAGAGGATTGAGCTAAGTTTGACCGCACCCACGCTAAACCGTAAACTTCGGGGCATTGGATGGCAATTTGCAGCATCAATTGAGCTTTCATTAGTTACTCCTAAAGTGAATCGATTTCGTTACTTTGAATTTAGGAGTTGCCAAATCGAGAAAAAATTGGCGATAAATAGAGATAGATAGAAGTAAATCGGGATAGCCCCTTTTAGTGAATTCTTCAGCCAATCTTGCAGAACAGCAGCGCCAGTTCTTAGAAGAAATGGCGACGCACTACAATTTCACGGGCGATACCCGGACTGTGTTCCTCAGTCGCTTTGATGAGGTGAAAGCGAATAAAGAAAATTCTGTGTTGGTAGGATTTATCGCTTGGAGTAGACAGGCAGAGGATAAGCCGCAAAAACTCCAAGATGAGTTGAAGAAAATCTGTCAGGTTTTGGCGAAAGATGAATGTCCCATCAGCCAATCGAAGCGAGGGCGACAGCGTAAAGGTAAGAGTCCTTGGGAGCAAGCATTCAAATGGTTGTGGGAAGAAAAATTTCCTCAATGGCAGCAAAGGCAAAATCTTGTTGCCCCTGACCCGTCTTTAAGCGAACAGGCTCAAAAAAATGCCGTCTGTCGCTTTCTCAAAGAAATTGAAAACAACTTCAAGTACGACAAGCTACTTCATATCCCAGAGCAACCGATTATTCTGAAAGACCAATACATTCCCATCCAGGTGACGCTGGAGAGGAAATATACTCATGCTGTTGAAACCACTTGGGGCTATGCGGAATCAGACGCGGAACTCAAGCGGGCTTATGCTCTCAAGGGATTGGAGGAATCCCAGCCAAGCCAAGTGGATTGGAAAGAGGCAAAGAAACGGCATCAGCGAATCATGGTGCTTGCCGATCCAGGGATGGGAAAATCTACGCTGTTGAGGAGGGAAGCTTGCTTAACTGCCCAAGAAGAACGGCAGAGTTTGAAAAATAACACTAAAAAACTCGAAGACGTGGTTTTTCCGCTATTTCTGCGACTATCGGATTTAGCCGAAACACCCGAAGAAATCATCGATGCTATTCCAGTGCTGATTCAACGGGACTATTCAGAAACGGCAACCCAAGTGATGGAACTGTTGCGGGAGAAGTTAAAAGTTGGTAAGTGTCTCCTGCTGTTGGATGCGCTTGATGAAGTACCCACAGAACATCGGCAACGGCAGCGTTTGTTTGAGAAGCTGAACCGATTTGCCCAACGAAAACCTCCCTGCCCCATCATCTGCACCTCGCGGATTGTTGGCTATAGTGGGGCATTTGTGCAGGGGGTGAAAGAAGTGGAAATTGTTCCCTTCAGTCAGAAGCAGACAGAGCAGTATATTGAAACTTGGTTTAGAAATGCGGCGGAATGTCTGAATAATGATACCGTTTCCGCTTCGTCCTTAATTCGAGAATTGCGGAATAAACCCCAGATTCGCGGATTAGCGCAGAATCCTTTGCTGTTGTCGTTGATTTGCAGCTTGTATCAAGAACAAGGATTAACGCTACCAGCCCGACGCTGCCAGGTGTATGAGCAAGCAGTACGCTATATGCTGGGCAAGTGGAGCAAGAATCGCAATCCAGAATTAAATGATGCCTGGATAGATGCCAAAACTGAGTTACTTGAGGAACTTGCCTATCAATTTAGTTGTGATGGCAAAGAGATTTTTACTCTGCGCGAACTCCGCAAAACGATTGATGAATACTTACGCAGTGGAAACGCTTCAACCGATTTCCACAATCTGAATGCTTCTCACCTGATTTCCGAACTGTCTAAACAGGATGGGATTTTACAAACGTTACATAACGATAGCGACCAATACCTGTTTCTGCACCGGACGTTTCAGGAATATTTTACAGCTTCTTATTTGAACAGAGCGAGAGATAGCATTGCTTTAGCAAGAGAACATTTCTGGGAATATGAGTGGCATGAAACGTTGAGTTTAATGGCGGGATTGATGGAAAATCCAGTCCCATTGCTCCAAGCCATCACTGCCCAAAAGGATGATATCTTCTCGACGCTGTTGTTATTAGCAGGTCAATGCATTGCAGAATGTCAAGAAAACTATCACCCGTTGATGGTAGATATAATCGACAGAATCTACAAGTTTTGGCAGTCTTACCTACGTGCTAGTTTCATCAAATCAATTGTTGTAGCGAGCGGTCAAGTAAACTCTCTGATGTCCCAGAGGTTGCAAAAATCTCTCAACCACTCCAAAAGTGACGTGAGAAGTCGGGCAGCATGGGCTTTGGGTAAGATTGGCAATGCTCAAGCGGTGGACGCCCTAATCGCTGCCCTCAACGACTCCAAAAGTAACGTGAGAAGGCAGGCGGCAGAGGCTTTGGGTAAGATTGGCAATGCTCAAGCGGTGGACGCCCTAATCGCTGCCCTCAACCACTTTGACTGTGACGTGAGAAGTACGGCAGTATGGGTTTTGGGTGAGATGGACAATGCTCAAGCGGTGGAGGCATTAATCGCTGCCCTCAACCACTTTGACTGTAACGTGAGAGAGGTGGCGGCAGAGGCTTTGGGTAAGATTGGCAATGCTCAAGCGGTGGACGCCCTAATCGCTGCCCTCAACCACTTTGACTGTGACGTGAGAGGGCGGACGGCATGGGTTTTGGGTGAGATTGGCAATGCTCAAGCGGTGGAACCCTTAATCGCTGCCCTCAACGACTCCGACAGTGACGTGAGAAGTCGGGCAGCATGGGCTTTGGGTAAGATTGGCAATGCTCAAGCGGTAGAGGCATTAATCGCTACCCTCAACGACTCAGACAGTTTCGTGAGAAGTCGGGCAGCATCGGTTTTGGGTGAGATGGGCAATGCTCAAGCGGTGGAGGCATTAATCGCTACCCTCAATGACTCAGACAGTTTCGGGAGAGCGACAGCGGCAAATGCTTTGGGTGAGATGGGCAATGCTCAAGCAGTGGAGGCATTAATCGCTACCCTCAATGACTCAGACAGTTTCGTGAGAGAGGTGGCGGCAAATGCTTTGGGTAAGATGGGCAATGCTCAAGCAGTGGCAGCCTTAATCTATGCTCTCAACGACTCCAAAAGTAACGTGAGAAGGCAGGCGGCAGAGGCTTTGGGTAAGATTGGTAATGCTCAAGCGGTGAACGCCCTAATTGCTGCCCTCAACGACTCAGACAGTGAGGTGAGAGAGGTGGCGGCAGAGGCTTTGGGTAAGATTGGCAATGCTCAAGCGGTGGAGGTATTAATCGCTGCCCTCAACGACCTAGACAGTGAGGTGAGAAGGCAGGTGGCAGAGGCTTTGGGTAAGATTGGTACTTCAGAAGTTTTGAAAAAGCTGATCCAACTCCCTGAAATAGACATTTATCGCGATCACATATTTCCCTTAGCAAGGACATTGGCTGTTCGCGCTTCATTAAGCAAAGAAAGACTGCCTTTCATTCCTGTCTATCCTGAGTTAGTTGCTCACAAGCAATAAAGGTAACTGCAAGCGTCTCAAAAG
This sequence comes from Leptolyngbyaceae cyanobacterium, assembly GCA_036703965.1. GTDB lineage: Bacteria > Cyanobacteriota > Cyanobacteriia > Cyanobacteriales > Coleofasciculaceae > DATNQP01. The sequence continues at coordinate 30,975 of DATNQP010000442.1, read as the reverse complement.
GGGAAGCGATCGCGTCCCTACCCATAAGGTGAGGCAGCATAACTATTAACTAAACCGCACATATCGGTCTAACACCGAATGGCACTTGGTTAAGTGCGATCGCTCCCTTCCATTTATGCGATCGCACAACCTCAGCCTATTCAACATCTAATAACTCCTGTACCCGTTTCCACTGTTCTGCTGTGATTTTGAAGTTGGTGCTATTGGGAGCGCGAATGACTAGCAAGTTGTTGAGAATAGGGTCTTTGACTAAATCTGTTTTCAGCAGGGGCTTGTCTAGAAGTTTGCTGGTAAATTCAATGATGGCTTGCTGTTTCCCTGTAGTGCGGTTGGGGTCTGCCCAGTATTTGCCGTCTGGTAGCTTGGTGATAACCTGAGCGGGTTCTGTGACTTTTGCGATCGCATAAATCCCTGCTTCTTTCCCAGAAACCCACACCAGAACACCATCACCAGGAGCAATGTCTTTTCCGTAGCGAGTCACCAACCAAGGCATCTGTTCAAAGTCTCGGATGCCATCAAGGACGCGGTAGTATTTGGGATTGCCTTGAAACAGCCAGTATGCCATGTTAGCAGAGGAGTTTTGGATGGAATGTTAGTCATACTATCAGGCGAGAGTGTCTAATAAGGCTGCACTATTAAACTTCAGGACTATTTAGGCTCTCTGTAAAAATCGGACTGCCCCTGGAATGTCTAGTAGGTAGTCGCTAATCATCTCCGAACAATAGTCGTCTGGCAGCGCTATCTGGAACTTGGAAAGCCGATACTCTGGTAGTTGTGCCCTAATGAAGTGCTTTGACGACGAATCGCTCCAGAAGTCATCAGTACTCATTTTCGCGATCGCTGCATACAGAGATTTCGGGTTGAGTTTGCTTCCCTCTATTTTTAGTCCGAAGTTATCACAAACGATTTTCCAATCTTCCTGGAACTGAATTCCGTACTTGAGGGTGTGATTAATTTGTCCACCTGCAAACGTCCACCACAGTGCGCGGTCAGGCTCTATTTTAATACTGCGATCGGAACGGCTGAGTAATGAACCGAGGTCTGTTCTGTATTCGTCAAGAGCTGTTTGTGCCGTTGTGTCGATATAAGGGATGGGATTGTCAGATTTAAGGATATTGGCAATTTGCTGACAAATCTCGAAGCTCAATAGCTGTGGGGCAAAGCCACCCCAGGTTGGCTTCTTACCTCCCGGTGCTGGAACAACACGGACGATGCGCTCTTTGTAATTGATGTGAATGACCGTCCAAGCTCTACCGCCAAGGAGGAAGGAACTCATTTCTGTTACGAGTTTATCCACAAACGTCTGCTCTAAAGAGCCGACGACGTAGCCAGCTTCAGTCATGACCTTGTAGAGTAGTGGGCTGCTGAAGACGGCGTAGAGTTCCATGAAATTCTTGCGACCGAAAATTTTTTCAGCCTTTTCTCCCATTGATAACAGACCCCCTGAGATGAAGAGGAAGTTCTCTGCAATCAGGTGTTCGAGCAGTCTCTCAAATTCAGTCGAGTTGATACCTGAAAAATCAGGGACAACGGATAATTGCTCCCAGCAGCGCTCCGGGCTAATTGCACCGAACTGTAGTGTGAGCGCAAAAAGCTGGTGTACGAGTACTGACCACACTCGATTTTGAGGGGGAACTGATTCTACCCAACCTTTTCTGGCTAGCTCGATAATCGCGATCGCTTGCAGTACAACTTCAAGGTTCTCGCAGAAGAATGTAGTGTTAGCCTGCTGACCTTCGCGGCGACCCGTTCGACCCAAGCGCTGTAGAAATGATGAGACAGTAGAAGGCGCATTAGCCTGAAATACAAGGTCGAGGTCGCCGACATCAATTCCCAGTTCTAGCGTGGAAGTGCAGATAATGCTGACATTGGTGCCTCTGTGAAAGCGCTCCTCTGCCGCAGCGCGTTCTTCAAAGGATACGGAACTGTGATGTACAAATACGTCCGTTCCGCGATCGCGAATACGCTCGGCGATACTTTCGGTCAGCGAACGGCTTTGGCAGAAGAACAGACTTTTTCGACCAAACGCCATCTTGCTCGCATCACCAGCGATCGCACCCACAGTGTCCCGCAGGTAAATTCGCAAGTCTTTTTTTGAAGGAACTTTTGGCGGGTCTACCACACACCCATCGCGCCGTGAGGTTCCCTGAAGCCAGCGGAGAATATCGATGGGGTTCCCAACCGTGGCACTCAGTCCGATGCGCTGAATGTCATTCTTGGTATAACGAATCAGTCGTTCAAAAACAGACATCAGGTGTGCGCCTCGGTCTGTGCCAGCCAGTGCGTGAATTTCATCAATAATTAGGGCGCGAACGTCTCCAAAAAGTTCGGTGTGGGGGACTTTTGGAGAGAGCAGCATCACCTCCAGCGACTCCGGCGTAGTCATTAAAACCTGAGCGGGTTCTTTGATAAAAGAACGCTTCTGGGAGTCTTTAATGTCTCCATGCCATACAAAACGCCTGAGTCCTACCATTTCCGTGTAGGTAGCCAAGCGTTCTGCCTGGTTGTTCAACAGTGCCTTAATTGGAGCGATGTAGATGAGTCCGACTCCCTCTGGTTCCTTCTCCATTAACCTTGCTAGCAGGGGAAAGATTGCTGCCTCCGTTTTCCCTCCAGCAGTAGGGGCTAAAATGACCGCATTCTTCCCATCTAACAGCGCATGGCTTGCAAACTCTTGAACAAGACGTAGTGACGACCATCCCAAGCGGGAGACGATCGCTTCCTGGAGGCGCGGGGGGAACCGAGCAAAGGCAGATGTCATGGTTAGAATACGACGGCTTCGTAACCTTTAATATCTTCGGGTTCTGGATCGAAGGGTTCGCGACCTTCCCAAATGCGCCGCTCGTCTTCAGTGAGCTTGTCTGGCTCAAACCCCTCAGCTTTCATCGGATCGAAATCATCGTTTTCGTCAGCCAGATCGAGGACATCAACAAAATGGCGTAGGAACTGCCGTGGCACGACGCCTACATCACCCTTAAAACCTGCCGTGACTTTAGCAATCAGTCGCTCGATAAATTTTGAACTGAGTTTACTCGCTAGCCGAACTGGGTCAGTGGTAGGATATCTGTCCAATAACTTGAGCGCAACTTCTTTGAGACGTGGGGCATCAAATGGTTTGAGTTCTAGCTGCGATTGGCGCGGGTTAGCGAAACCGCCGTGTGTTAAGAACTGGATGCGATCGTGCAGAGGCTGTAGTCCGGCAACACCGCGCTTAGTGTCGAAAAAGTCTGGGGTTCCCGTGAAAATCCAGAGCAGTCCCTTGTAGCGATCGGCAGCATCGCAGATTTGGCGAATCCCGTTGAGGGATTTCTCGCGGATATCTCGGCGCATTCGCAGGATTGTCTCGACTTCATCGATCACAATCACTAAGCCTTCATAGCCAGCCGCTTTGATGATTTCGACAATGCCTTGGAGATAGTCTAGAGCTTCGCGGCTGCCGATATCCCCTTTAATTCCGGCGACTTTCTTAGCGCTGGCGGCGACATTTTCACTGCCGGAGAGCCAGGAGAGTAGAGCGCTGGCTTCTGCAAATTGACCTTTTTGCTTGAGGTCAAAAATAGTACGAAGAACGCGAGCCATATCTTCAGGCGCTTTTCCTCCAGTCAAAGAGGCGAGTTCTTCTTCCATGCGCTTTGCCACTTTGTCATCAAACTCAGCACTGTCTTCATCAGCGCCTGCGGCAATTAGGGCATCTTCAACTTTGGCAATCCAACGGTCGAGAATATCTGCTAGAGCGCCTCTGGGACAGGAACTGGTGGCAAGTTCTTGCACAACTTTGCGGTAAACATCATCAAACTTGTGGAAGTAGAGGTCATTCTCGGAAACGACGACAAAGCTGGTAGCAAATCCTTGAGCTTGGGCATCACTGAGCGCAAGTCGGCACATGAAGGTTTTACCGCAGCCGTAACCGCCCCGGAGGAACTTAAATACCCCTTCTCCATTAGTAGCGAGTTTGAGTTGTCGGTGAATTTCTGCTCGTTGTTTCTCAATTCCAACAGCAAATGTTTCCAAACCCCGTTCGGGGACTACCCCCGATCGCAAACGCTCAAAAATATGATCGAGGTCTCGCTCACTCATGCCCATAATTTCTAGTTGTTTTGCCGCTCTGCCTTCTCTAGTTTTGTTTCACATAACGTTTACCACTGCTCGTTGTTTCAATCCTGACGGAGAAGGGAACTTTTTCGACGTATTGCTCGAAATCTCTGGAAAAACGCCTTGCCTGTCGGGGATTTCCGAGCATTTGGCTCAACTCCTCCTCAGTGAGAGAACCGTGCTGTTGCAGGTGTAAGAAGACATTCATGATAGCAGGGTCTTCAAAACTTTCCTTCCAGTCTGTCTCGCGTACTGCTTCCGTTGCCGCTTCTTTGGTTGGAGTCGTCTCGCCTGCGGACGAGCCAGAGACGTTGAAGTAGGCAGGCAGGGTAATGGGGTCAATATCCTCGATCGCGTCAGGATGAAAAACCTCGACACGTACCCGCTCATCGCGATCGCCTTTCAAATCGAAGAAGACTTCAGCCCAGTCTCCTTCGACCTTGAGGAGAAGTTGCTGATTTTTCACCTCTATCCCCGGTGCGTCTCTAATCGTAACTTGGATATCAGAGCGATAGCGAAGCGCTGCTGCGAAGCGCAGATCGCGGACGCGCAATGCCAGAGTCACGGTATCGGCTCCGACAAAGGTTAACCCACCGAGCGCCATAGGAGCGGGTTTAACTCGCAACGCAATGCGGCTATAGGTCAGTACCTCTGATTTGACCTCGGCTTCAATAATGTACTTGGCTACCCCTGTACTGGTTGGCAGGCGCTGGGAAACGGTTAACACGGGAATCACCCGCTCTTGCAGGCTATTGCCACCGTGGACAAAGGTTGCGCCACGATTGCCCGTGTCAAAAACGGCTGTGTCTTTACGAAAGAGCAGGTAGCCGTCTTGTCCCTCATAGTTGAGGGCACTCAGGGAGACTGCCACCATACCGTCCTCTAGGCGTTGTTCGTCCCTCCGGACGTAGCGGCGTTTGGGGTTAGTGCCATACGAAATTTCTTTGGTTGTTTCGTCTTGAAGTAAAAAGCCGTGATCGGCAGTAAACACAAACTCTTTAATGCCAATACTCTTAAGATGATTCCAAGCGGATTTGATTTGTTGCAGCCAGGTTTCAAAGGTTGCCAGTCCGATATTGGCTTCCCCCGCATCGTCAATTTCTTGGCTGTGAACGACAATTAGCTCTGCCCCAGCGCAGCTTTTTTTTAGGCTGGTGGTTGACCAATTACAAACCTCAGATAGTTTAACGGGTCGTGGCTTCTGGCGTCCTTTACTGCGATTATTAACGCTTTTTTCTTCCATTGCCCGAACGCGCTCAGCGGGGGTTCGCACGGTGTATTCCCCTGTTTTAAAGCCATTAAAATCTTTACTGCCTGCGAGGACGAGTCGCCCAGACTGGTGAACGGGAGCTAGGGCGTTCATGCCAATGGCAGTAATAGTGGGAAGTTCGCAGTAACGAGCTTGTAAGTGAACGGTTGTTCCCGTTCCGGCAAATTCCGGTAACAGTTCGGTTGCCATTTCGTAGCGGAAGGCATCGATGATAAAGTAGGCAACTTGGTGATTCCCCTGAGTTAGAGGATGCACCACTTGGTCGTAGAGGGTGCGCTGCTGTAAGTCTTTATCGGGAAGAAACCCCTCTGAAGTACAGATTTTGGCAAAGTCTTCAGCGAGGGTATCTGCCCATACGCGGTAGTGTTTGCGAAGTTGGGTAGCCGCTTCTCGAAGCTCGGCATAGTGGGGTAGGGTAGTTTCTAGAAGCTTAAACCGTTGCTGCTCGAAGTGGCGGTGAAGTTTATCGATTTGGTAGCCTATTTCGGTGTAATAGTCAAGTACTTCTCTGAGGCTGTGCAGGTTTTTCAGAGGACGACCTGCATTTTTCAATGCCTGACCGAGGGTTGCCCCGTCGCGTACCAACGACCAAACTAACTGACGGGCGCGATCGCGTTGCAACCAAAATGATTCGGTTTCGGTGCGCGAGGTTGCCCAGTTGAGGGCTTTTTCCCAGTTAGCGGCAAGGAGTGCTTGGACTGCACTTTCTAAAACTCTAATCTCTTCCCATCGGAACGTGTCGAGCTGTCCTAAGTCTTCCGGAGTCATGGCGTCGAGTTCCCGTTGCAGGCGGGACTCGGTATAATCTGACTGTTCAATATAGGTTTGCTCGTGTTGTTGGCGCAGGTATGCGATGAGGCGATCGCAAGTGTCCTGTAGAGGTTTGGAGAGACGAGAGAGGGGTTTTAGTTCGTCGAGATGAGGAGGGCGATGGAGGTCGTGGACGTATTCGACGCACATCAGCCACCCAACTAAGGCATTGCCGAGATTTTGGTAGGATAAGCGTTCGCCACTGAGGAAAAAGTCAACAAAGGCACGGTCTATTCCCGTGTGGCGGTAGAAATAGTCTATCAGGGTGTTGAGAGCCGCTTCGTCAATAACCTTAGATTCTAAGTCTTTATCTTGAATTAGCAGTCTATTCAGGAGTTCTTCAGGTTTAAAGTTTTTTAGTTCGCCTGCCAGTCCTTCTTTAGGCTGGGACATTGCCCCTTGCAGCCATTCTTCGGCACTGGCAAGGTCGGATACTTCACGACTGAGATAATTTTCGATTTCTGCTGGTCCCACGCGACCGCTGGCAGCTTCGCGGATGAGGGTTGTCAGTGCTTTGCGAAAGCGCTTGCCTGCCTGATAGAGTTCCAGCATCGGGGTTTTATGGATTGTCTTATCGGTATGACCCGGCATGTGGATGAGGAGACGTTCGGGATCGAGTCCATTACCGTAGTTCTCTAGGGCAAGCATCATCTCCAGGTAACTGCCTCGGAAGGGAATGACAGGGGCAAAGAAATCCCCTTGGGCGTGACGTTCCGCCAGTTGGTCAACGTAGGGGGTGTAATGCCCGTCTTTATCCAGCCAGATGACAGTTCCGTGGTGGCGCAGTTCCCGCTTCAGTTCTTCTTCTAAAACATTAGTGATGGAACCTAGTTGATTCATGGCTTGACTTGGAAAGGCTAGTTAAATGTTGAAGAATAGTATTTGAGTTTAAGTTGAAGAGTCACGACCATAAATAATTAACTATTTTGAATGAAATCTTGTCTCTAAAATCCAAATAAACAAGCGTTGCTACTAAAATAGAAAAAGCTAATTCACTTAATCCTTGTGGTAATATACCTACATTGAAATTGGTTGCGTTTTGAGCTGAAACAAAAGGAGAAACATACTCTACTTTATCCAGAATTTCCAAGTTTGTGAAAACCAGAAAATGCTCTATCCCTTTATTTTTTATTACCTCAATCATCTCTTTACTAGCTTCTAGATGAGGATAATTTGAAACTTTACTATGTATCAAAACCGCACATTTACCTTGAGCAGTGCAAGGAGAACCTTCTATACTGAAGCCACTGCTATCAGGTGCAAATTGTGTTGTCAGTTGATAAACCCATTCGTAAGTAAAATGTAAAGTTCCATACAAAAGAACAGCAACATCATCTGAGCCATCTGGAAAAAGACTCTTCGGAGCAATGGTTTCTTCAATTTCATATCCATGCTCCTCTAAAAGTCGCATTACTACCGCATGGAATACTGCTGGTTCCATTTGCTCTAGAGAACATCTTAAAGGGTCTAATCTATGCCCTAACGGTCGTCCACGAAAAGATGGTCCATCAATTCGTAGAGAGCGATGTCTGATCATGTCTCTGACACGTTCTTCCGTAAGTACCGAATCTTTCTCTAATCTTAGACTTACCTTTTCCTGCTCACCAAGGGTTGCTGGATTTAGAATTGCTTCTCCCCAGTTTTTATCAACAATATCTCTAATGTCCTCGGACAAAAATACATCTACTGATTCAATATAAATAGTAAAATAGATTGGTTCAGGCGAGGCATACCAAAACTTAACTTGGTCTACTCTTATTGGATAACTAACGAATTCTTTCTTTTCGTACTGCTCTCTGCTTAATGTATTTTTATGTAACCCTTTTAATTGAAACCATACTCTCGTATTAGAAACATTTTCTATTTCTGTCCCTTCTTTTGTTGTGGAAGATTCAGTAAGGTGTAATCCAAGATCTATAGCAGCTCGATCGTATTCATATTTAATAAATTCACCAAATGGTTCAATTAATGCACGAAATTTATTGATGTAGCGTCTCTCAAGAAGGTCGTCTTCACCTATCATCGGACTCATATCTAATCCTCAAGAATTTCCTGTGTAATACTTTCATCAGTGCTTTCAGAATCAAAGAGAGGACCATAAGCTTCTGAGTCCTCTTCTTTCTTGCGCTTGCGTTCTCGGCGCTTGTCTTCCGCTTCAATTAAGTCCTCTACCAGTTGAGGATGCTTTTCTTCAAATTCCTGGCGGAGTGCATCGGAGTTTTCTTCAATGGTAAAGTCGGGACTAATTTCGTCTTGCAGGCGCAGTTCCCAGGCATAGGCTTTGGCGGGATGGTATTTCCAAAAACAGCCGTGGGCAACAGCGAGGGAGGGATCTTTTTGACATTTTTCATCGACCCGTTTGGGGAAGTAACGGGCGGCGAGGTGCGCCCAGTCGTAGTCTTTTTTGCCTTGGGCGTTGCACAGTTCTGACCACCAAGTTTTTGGTTTTGTCCACTGGGGTTCGAGGAGTGACCAGAGGGCGGCACTATTTATCATTACGCCGTCATCGAGATCCATTTGGAAACGGGCATCAGCTTCTCGGCGGGTATCTTTGGGGTTAGCGGGGGGCGGTCCCTGTTCGGCGCACTGACTGACTTTATCGCAAAAAGTTTTGAGTTCTTCGTAGAGTTTCTGGACTTCGCTGTAGCATTTTTCAGCTTTTGCTCTGTCCTTTTTATCACCCTGGTGGCGGGCGTCTATTAAGTCGCTGAGTTCGCCTTCAATGGTGTTGAGTTCGGGGTAGAGGTAGTCAGCGAGGAGAGTTTGCAGGGTGTTGTCTTGCCAGCGATGAATGCTGACGAAGGCAACAAAGTTTTTCTTGGCGGAGGAGAGAGGGAAGTAGATGGGGCGGCTTTCATACATTCCCAGGTGTACGTCTTTGAAGAAGGACTCGCGCAGCCATTTTTTCAAGGGGGTGTTTTTGGTAATAGCGTTGCTGTGTTCTGTCCATGCGTCTTTAATGATTTGGTAGGCGGGGTGTTGGAGGCTGTCTTTTTCGGAGTAGGTGGAGAGGTAGAGGATGCCGTTGGGGAGGGCATTCTTGGGTGCTTCGTTGAGGATGCCTCCACCATTTGCACCAAAGCGCCCAAGGGCAACGCCGATTGCATAGGAGACAAAGTTAGTAGGGGGTGGATCTTCGTAGATGGGTTGATAGTCGGGGAGGGGGGTTCCGGGTTCTCGATCTACGGCACGTTGCGCCCAGTCTTGGGCATAGTTCCAAGCGGAACGTCCGGGTTTTTTGAATTCGACTGAGGTTTCACGGGCGGCTTCGTGTTCGGTAAATGCTACGTCTAGTTTGGTGAAGATTTCATCAGCAGATTCGATAGGGAAGAGGGGGAGACGGTTTACGTCTCCGACTTGGAAATTTACGGTCGGATTTAGCGCTCTCATTACATCGCGTGCCAGAGTGCTATTAAGCAAACAAGTAACACCAGCTATATCATTTGGAAATACTGATGGTGCAGCATCATTAAAGATGCTTGTGAATGTATATGCTCTAGCAACGAATTCAGAACTAATTTTTGGGAAGGCAACACCCCGGACGAAGTACTTTGATTCGTTTTGGACTCGCTTACTATGGCTTCCCCATCGGTTTTCATGCATCACTTTCATTTCGAGTCCGTTAAACTTCCAAAGAACAACATTAAGTAGGGGAGCTAGCCATCTTTTTCCCTTTGCACCCATAACAGTTGGTACCCAGGAAAAGAATGAATTCCAGCGATTTAACGTAAATTCTTTGTTTAAGAAGACATTTTTGGGATCTACTTCCCAAATTAAGCGAATATACCGCTCATTACTGCTGGTATTCAAACCCGCTCTTACTTCCGATAATTCACCTAGTTTAGGAGTATCACTATAAGTATTGAGAAATTCATCATCCCACCAATAAATGAGCGGCTTCTCCTTAATCACATCAAAGCGATCGCTATGAAATTCAAATCGCTTTGCTTGTGTTAGAAAGGCTGCTATCTTACGTCTCGTCCGTCCTCTGTCATAGACCCCCTCATCAACTTGAACCCATCGTAGAGCTACACTGATTTTTTCAATTGGTCGATTTTTTACAAACACACTCATAACAACGGTCAAAACTTCTGAGTTTGTCACATCCTCAAAAGCAGCTTGATCTAAATCTCCTAATACGCGCAAATCAAAATTATCAAGCAAATACTCCCGAATCTCTGAATACTGGTTAAGAAACATCCAGTTTCGCATGGTTAACAGCGCCGAGTTGCCTCCTGGCTTGACCAGTTCTAAACCTCTTTCCAAGAAGGCTGCAAATAGATCTGCTTTGCCTTTGGAGTAATGCCTAACCAAATATTTCGCATCATCCATTTTGCTAGCACCTTGATAGGGCGGATTTCCAACCACAACATCATAGGCATTCTCTCGAATCAGCCGAATAAACCGGACTCCAGCCGTTAACTGTTCTCCCCGCAAGCGCAAACCCAAATCATCCCCACTGGTACGACGGCTGAGAAACTGTTCTAGTTTTTCGAGAAGAATGTCTTTGCGGTTAGGGGAGGCAGGTATGGGAGGTCGAGGATTGAGAGCGGACTCCTGGGCAAACAAATTCCCTTGAACCGGACGGGCAAGGGTCTGCTCGTAGTAGGCGATCGCTTTCTCCACTTCGCGATCGATCTTCAGCAGACTACCCCACTGATCTGCCCCCTTCAATGCCTGCACAATCTGATTCGTCAACTCTTCCGGGATACCCGTTGCTTCTGTCACTTGCTGTCGAAGCTCTACCAATGCCGGGTCATTCTCTGGTAACGCCGACAAATTGAGGTCAGACGCAACCAAATTTACAGCCTTTAGTTCTGCATCCCGACACAGCGACTTCGCCTTCAACAACAACGCTGCTGCTGCTATCTGAACCGATCGCGCATCAATATCCACCCCGTACAAGTTGTTAGACAGAATAGATTCAACAATTTCCTTGTCGCTCCACTCCTCACCCCGATGCCGCGCTTCCTCCTGATACAGCGCAAACAATAACCCAAATGCAATCACTAGAAAATGCCCCGACCCACACGCCGGATCGAGGAGCTTTATATCCCAAATACTTTTGGGTGCATGGGCAACTGCGGCATCGGTTAACGGTTGTGGCACCCAATATTTCCAGCGTTCCTCAGCCTCCGACTTGATCGGCATCAATGCATCAAGGGCAACCTCCCCCTTCTCCCGCTTCTCTCGCCAAACTTTGCGTCGTTCTTCCAAGCGATCGAGCGTTCCGTCTGCCTGTACTTCCGCCGTCCATCCCTGCTTCTCACAAATTGCCAGCCACATCTGCCCTAAGCTGTTGTGCAGCAACCACTCCACCATGTAGCGTTCGGTAAACATCTGCGTCTTGCTGGCAACCTCATGAGGTTCCACCTTGCCCCCAGCATTCAGCTTTTTATCCAGTTCTTCCCGTTCCGGGTCATTCCAATACTGATACACCCACCCCAATGTCGTATCATCCAACCAAGCCGTTTTTAGCTCTGGATTGTCCAATACCTCAATCGTTGCCCGTAACGTACTCGCTGGAATGGGAAACAGCGACGTTACCCCCACATCCCCAAACAACCCCGGCAAATCCAGCGCCAATTCGTCATAGAGTAACTGCAACAGCGTCCCAAACCCTTCGGTTTCATCCTTAAGCAAATCCGGGGCAAACTCCCGAAACTCCCGATAAGCTGGACTCTGCCAACCTCCCGTCAACACCGCAGGTTTAATTAACCCCATTGCTTCCATCTGCTTGATGACGACAATCCGGTTTAAAAACGTTGCCGCCGCCAACTTCTCCGCCTGCAAGCGATAACGAGCATTTGCCTGTTCTCTAGTTTCCTTTTTCCCCCTCGCCTCACTCCGCGCCTGCTCGTCGAGCCATTTTTCCAAACGCTCCCGTTTAATCCGTTGCTCCTCAGCCAACCCCGCCTTACTCAAGGGAATAGACAGGCGATAGACGCTATCTGCCGCATTGTGAATATCCCTAAGCAGGCTAACGCACAGTTCCCGAACTGTATTGGAGAGTTTAAATTTGGCTTCTGGAGTTAGGTAGTTCGTTTTCATCAAATCAAAAGTAATGGCGATCGGGTTAAATAATACGGATGCGAGTATTTTCCTTAAGCTGTGCCAGCAAGCGATCGCGTAACTCGTTCACCAACGCCTCCACCTCTTGTTCCGTACTCACCTCGCGGTTTCTCAAACTGTCGATGAGTGCCAGTTGCACCACCTGTACCTGTACCTGCTCATCCTGGGATAGCAGGTTGTCAAGATTGTCATTTGCCTCCTGTGCTGCTTCTTGAAGCTTGAGCAACGCTGTATCTCGCAACTGAATTAAAGAGGGATACAACGAATCCTCAGTTGTGTCATAGCGTGCCTTTTGAATGGGACGAACAACATACAGTGCTTTATCTGCACTCACTCTGTTAAAGCCTTGTCGCCGCTTAATCTGTTCCTGAACTTCCTCAGCTTGCTTCTCTTGACGGTTTATCAGTTCCAGACGCACGGCTTTATAGTGTTCGCAGATGGCTTGCAGATGCGTCTCAATACTGCTGATATCGCGCCAAGGGCGTTCCAGATTAAGCTGTTCTTCTAGAGCATTCACAGCCTCACTAACTTCAGCGACTCGCCCAATTTCCTTGAGTTGTGCCACTTGATGATCTTGAATCTCCCCAGCCTTCCTCACCGCTTGAACCGTTTCCTCCGTTAGTTCTGAAGAGAAAATGCCCATTTTTTCAAGTCCATCACTAAGGGCATCCAAATTTTTCTTGACCGCTAGCACTGTAGCCTCGACTTGGCGCGATCGCATACAGTCTTCTAAGGCAGTTCGCAGCTTAAGGAGCGAATCGGGCAGTTCGGGACGATTGGGCAGCCGACTATACTGCTTCTCCAATTCTTGCAGCACTTTAGCCCGACCTGGGAACCAGTTGAACACCTCATCTGCGATCGCATCGTTCTCGCGATCGAGGTCAACCTGTAAATAGTCTTTGAAGAACTTACAGATTTTATTTCGGTCTCGCGCACTAATTCCTTGACCGCTTTCTGGGAGAATATCAGAACGCTTGAAATCGCGGTCTTTCTGGAAAATATCTTTAGTCCCCGGATCGCGGATCGAGGTAATTTCTGCTCCAGACTCCGGTCGAATGCGAATTTTACTAGCCCGAAGTAGTCCCACTAAACACGCCTTAATTGCGTCTGCGGAATAGCCATAAGGGGGACCACCGAAATCGTTTACTATACTGACCGTCGATGCTCCATTGTAATCCGTAATGTATTGCAAAATCCGGCTGGGAACTTGACCGTTGCAAGTGGGGACGTACTTACCTGCATCGAGTTCAAGAATCCCCAATCCTTGCTGCATGAACTTAGAAGAGGGTCCCGATAACGTGGGTTCGAGCAATTGCGCCAATTCAGTAGGTGTAATCGCAATATCGACATATTGGTTGTAAAGGTCGGGAAGAATACTCTCACCAACGCGATGCAGCACAGTAGCAAAGGATGTCCCGTGTTCTCGCTTGTCAATTTGCCTACCTCGGAAGTAAAGTTCCCCATCCATAAATGCTTTAGTAATCGCATCTTTGGCTTGTTTTTCTAGCTCCTCACAGCGACTTTGTTCCTCGAAATACAGGCGTTGTTTATCTTTAGAAATGGACTGTAAGCGCGAGCCATAGCGATTAAGAATGTGCCGGGAACGCGCCAATTCTCTAACAAGGGATTTCACTTCAGCAGGCGTCCCTACAACCCAAAGTAGGCGATTTCGCAGCAGTGGGCTGTCGCTGGTTTGCACCCAGGTTGTTGTATCGCGATCTTCAGTTTTGGTTAAATAACGGAAATCAACTGCAATCACATCTAGATCGGTGACTTTCTGTAACCGTTCATCCTTGCGCTGACGGTTGTCAGTGTAAAAAGCAGTCCACCTAAACTTTTTGCCTTTATAAGAGGGGTTCTCTACAGTTCCCAATAAGTCCTTAACTTTTTCGCTAACAATTAGACTAATGTCATCATCGGGTACACTATGCTCTTCTCGTTCGCGTTGCCATTCTTGCCCTGCGGAACTTTGAATTTTATAGCCGAGCTTGTCTGAATAAGAAATAAATCCTAAATCGCGCAGTTTATCTAATGCCTGCTGAACAATGGCTTCATTATTCCCCCTCCCTAACTGCTCGTAGAGGCACTGACTGATGAACTTAGTTGTAGTGGGTTGCTGTTCTTGAATTAATTCCAACAGCGATACAACCTTAGTTACCTTGATTGCCATGTCGTCACTGGCAACCTCTGGATGAGAAAAGACACGAGAGAGGGTATTTTGCATATCGGCATCTAATGCCGATTGTTGCACCTCAAAGATGCTATCTAAAGTCACTAATGCTCCCAGTTCCTGCTCTCCCAAATTCTGGGTTCTGAACAGTTCCCCCAACAGTTGTAACAATCCTCGAATCGCATAATCATCACCCTTAGTGCGCGTCGAACGGACTCGCAAATTAGACGTAATTTGCATCAGCAGATCAACATACCCTGGCAGCATCGGGTAAACTTCAAGGAAGTCTTCTTCCGTGATGGAATCGCAGGAATAGCCGTAGAGTTTGAGGTCGCTGCGGTGCTGACCAAAAAGCGATCGCAGTTGGGGTTCTTTAGTCGCTGACTTTTTCAACAGCCGTTTGTGAACGACATCTCGGATATTGGCAGGGTCGAGGTGAACGCGAAGTTTGGGAGGAAAGCGGTCTTTCAGTTTGCCAATATTGCTCTCATCGTCGCTGTCTTCAAGCTTTTGTTGTCCGGTAGCAAACAGCCAAACTGTACTCTTGAGCTTTTGACCGAGGTCAGCTACAAAGGACTGTAACTTGAGCATTCGGTTGTCATTTTGATAGATATACTGGCTCACCTCATCGACCACCAAAAATAAGGTTTTGCCAGCAGCGCGATGTCGCAGCATTGCCGCGATCGCTTTGGTTGTTTCTGCCACCGAGGAACCACTTTGGTCTTGGGAAGCAATATGGCTGTCATACCAAGTCATCGGATCGGTGTACCGATCTGGGTACATTTCGTGCATGACTAGAGAAAAATCTTCGTCCGCCAGTTGGCTGTCTTTGAGTTCTAACCAAGGTTGCGAGAGCGTTTTTTGAGCCTGAGCCAAAAATTCATCCCACTTACCGTCAAGTTCCAACTTCAACTCGAAGTTAGCCACATAGCTGTTGGGACAGTACCCCAGACGCGCTTGCACTTGCCGCTTCACGGCGGAGTGAATATGTTCGTCATCCCTAGCGACTGCGCCAATATCGAAAACGACTGCGATCGGATCGATTTGACGGCGGACTTCCTCCCACGCTTCTCTGAATTCCTTTGCCTTTGGCGAGTCATCTCTAGCGAGAAGAGCTTCGGCAACCGTGCGGCGATCGGGTAAAGTTACGCCATCGAGTGCCAAACCTAACAGCTTGGCGAAACTAGACTTCCCCGATCCATAAAAGCCAGAAATCCACACAGCCGGAAGCTCAGTCCCTTGTGGTTTTCGCAATTCTGCTGCCAACGACAAAAGCAATCTCACAAACTGCTCGTGGATTCCCGATTGAATACGACGATGGCGCGGGTCTGTTTCTGGATATCCCCCTGTGATGATATACTCAGAGACCTCTGCTAGAACCTTGGCAGGCTCCTGCTCGTGGAAGTAAATTACAGGAGCAATGTCGCGGGTGACATCCGCAGCAAAGACCTCTTTGACTAGCATTTCCTCAGCTTCCTTACGAAATCAATAGAATAGTGGTTCACGAATAAATCCTCGGTCGGTAGTCTCGGTCTGGGGGAATTTCTCCCATAAACGAAAGCGCATTGCCATCATGTCGCTTGCCTGGATAGAGCAAAACAACAGGCAGATTGCGGGTTTTCCCGTCAATATGCTTCAGCAGCGATGACGAGTGAAAGAATGGATATAAAGCACCTGTCCGCCCCACAAAAATTACAGTTCGATTGATATCAGCAGGATGTTTGTCGGCAAACTCATCAATCAGAGCAATAACGTCCTTAGCAATGCCGCCAGCGCCTTCAATGTGGGGTGCAATTTTGTCTTTTAAATGGTTTAAGGCACGGTCTGGATTTCGGTCATAGAAACGGCGTTCAGTACGGATAATGCTATCAATGACGCGCCGATCTTCCTTCTTGAGTCGCTCCAGCAACAGGGATTGGAGTGAAATGGATAAAATGTTCCATCCTAGTCCTTTGAGTTCATCACTCAGACGGCGAATCTGCGATCGCAGTTTAAACTCAGCCCCCGGATCGTAGAGTAAGATGGCAAAACGATAGTTTCGCATGGTACTGATCTGGGGACCCCCCTCAGCTAACAGGTCATTGCGGAGTGCCTGCACTACCGGAAAGGTTTTGTCAAACAACGGTCCCAGAGAAGTGGTCATTTCCCATCCTCCCAATTGAGTCCAAGACAGTGAATTGCCCAAGACTTCAAATCGGGGTATTGCCACCCCATATCTTGCAAGTCGCCCATGCGTTTAAAAGACAGTCCGGGTAAACGAAGCAGGCGCTGTTCGAGGAAACTCTCACTTAAGCCCACAGAAGCCAAATAAGGATTGTTTAATAACGACCCTTCAAACGATAAATAGCGGAGAAAATAGAGCCAGTAAGCCAGTGCCTCATCCGTAACTTTGGGATACGCCAGACGGCGCGTGCCAGGGTTATCAGAACAAAGTCCAGCCGTAGTAGCACAGGTCATCAAAGCGGTAGCCATGCGAATTGTTGTAGCTGATGACCATTGGTTATTAAGTTGTCCAGATACCCAGCGAACGACTACATCCCGATCGAGCGTGGGTTCGGGGTGCAGCCGTCTTTGCTCCAAAAAGATACCTGAAAAGCTGCGGTAAATAGGATCGGATAATTGTAGATGCCAGTGACAAATATTTTGGCGGGTCGTTGGGTTGCTCGGACACCAACGTTGCAAAACCTCTAATGCTACTGGGTACGCATCAAATCTGTAGGCAAAGTTCTTAAGAATAGTCTCAACGCGAGCCATGCTTTTGTTACCAAACCAGCGCTCCTCAAAAGCCACAACCACCCGCTTATCTTTAGGAATCTCCACCTGGAGGTTTTCCCAATAAGCACGGCTTTCCTCCGTAGCCAGAGACATACGAAGCAGTCGGGTATGAAATTGATTGACCTCTACACCGTATGACGGTGCTAAGCGTGCATCTTGCTCCGGGAACTGGTTTTGGATACATTCAATTGTCATCCAGGTTATCTACCCTCTACGCGGTAAAATGGCATCGGGTAGTCATCTGCAAGAGGAAGAAGTCCAGCCGCCAGCTTCTTAGCCCTTAACTCTAAAGCTTCAGGCATCGCCTCCGCAATTTCGCGACCCCCAGGAACGACCTTATGACTGACGTTGTGGTTGGGAATCCGGAGTGCATCCTCAAAGTCAACCTTAACAAAGTCTTCGTCGAGTTCTAAAGGAAAGTCGAGAACTTCAACTGGTTCCTTACCACTGCGTTTGTGAAAGTTGAACCGTTCTGCTAGCTTTTCATCCACTGCAAAACCCCAGAAGAACAGCGTGCGAACCTCGTCAGGCTTTGCCATTCCTAGTCTTGCCTGCTTGTCCACCTGAATCGCCACCTGACGCACTGCTTCAAGGGATGCCCACCGATGCGTATGAGGGAAGAGGCGCTTGAATAAGTCCCCACCCCCTAACTCATCAACAAGGTCAGTCCGCCACCAGCCAACGCGCTTAGGTTCAGACAATGCTTCACCCGCCCAAGCTACCGTTATCTGTAGCGCAAGGATAGTATCGAGTGCGCTCTGAGAAACGCGATCGGTAGCCATTTTTCCTCTTCCTCCTCTCTAGCCCTGTCCATGCTTGCTGTTCCCTTGCCAGGGTATCGCACTTGTAACTTTCTCTATGTTTCCTTCGCAAGTACAGCAGTTAATGGCGATTCAGTCACGGGCATGACAAGGGTGCGTCCCAGATGGTCTTTATCGAGGCTAACTCTAGAGGCACTACCGGGTACATGGTATATCTACTGATTTTGAAAGCTTCCTAAAAAAATAGAGAGTCACGAATGCGACTCTCTCGATCATCAGGGTGCATCTATTAGTCTTATTATGGTGTTTGGCGTGAGGGGTGTGACCCCATATTGATAAAGAGTTGATGAAGTGTGAGCAGGCGATCGCCTCAGTCACTTTACACTTGTTGTCCTAGCGGTCAAAAACAGTCGGCTTCTATTTTCGGCAGAGTTTAATTACTGCTTTCCCCTGAACAACCAAGTCGGATGAACCGCTTAAGTGGCTGGCATCTAACCAGTATTTACGATTTGGTAACTTACTCCAAATTTGGGCAGGTTCTATCACTTGTGCGATCGCATCGCGCCTTCGATATCGAGTGAGGCTGCTGAAATCTGCCCAAGGGTAATGAATTGTAAAACGAGGTGGGGTATTTATCGGCGATCCACACAAGCAAGTCCCGCAAACATTTCGAGCGATCGAACAAACTATTCGGGCATATACCACCTATACCCTGAATACCTTTAAGAATGTCGCGATCGCGGAAGTCAGTGAAGTCACCCTGAAATTTGGAGTCAACATCAGCAGCGAAGCTGGAGTGCCCTACATTGCCAACGCTAAAGGTGGCTGCAACATGGAAATCACCGTCAAGTGTGAATTTCCCAAGAAAGCTGAATAACCATCACTTACCACAACCCTAGCTTGCCACAACGAGGAACTCAAACATCCGTCTATTCTCAGGCAACTGATGTGACCCTACTTTTAGCCTAGTGAACCGAATTCCTGCTACACCAAAGGATGCTCAAACGGTTGAGGAGGAATTTGGAATCTTTCGAGAATACTGTATCCCTCTTTGAGGATGCGCTCTGACCAAGCGTAAAACCCCTTCATAAAGTCAGCACCCGCTTCATCAACCGTGACGTACTTAGCGATCGCATCCAATCCAAACTCTAACTTGGGGAGATTCCATGCAAGCGAGCCTGCTGCAATTTGGCGATCGCGCTCAGTATCAGTGCCAGCATTAAGGATATGGATATCCAGGGCAGATACATAGGTATTTGTGCGAGTTTTGCGAAGTTCATCATCAATGCTCATCGGCTACCTCAGCATCTTCCCATAAATTACATTTCCGTATAGAACCCTAACGCGATCGCTTCTGCTGCCGTCTCCGCTTCAAATCCTCAGCCAGTCGAATATCCACCAGTTCCCCCTCCTCCCACGCTTCACCATCGGGTTTAACCAACCGTAGGGCGAGCTTTTGGAGTTCTACATCAGAGGGGCGCTCTCCTTCTAGTAACTTATTAATCCGTTCCACAGAAATTTCAGCATCCGCCGCAAGCTTCCCAAGTACCCAGTCGCGGTTACTTAGCGTTTCTTCAATCAAAGACGCGATCGTTGGTACGCGACTCACTGCATCAGTGCGGCGAGCAGTCTCTGTTTGTCGCAACTGCTCTAGCGATTCATTTTCACCTAGCCACGCATCAATCAGCTCTACCGCCACATCACTCATCTTGCGCCCATGCATCGCGCAAGCCGCCTGAAAGCGCCGCTTAAATTCTTGGTCTGGTAAGTAGAGCCTTACAGAAACGTATTTATCCTCAGCCAATCCTCGTTAAGCACAAATAACCTTGTGCTTAATTATCTCTGGATTGTATCAGCGCTAGGCAAAATAAGCACATAGTCCCTCTTATTGCCTTTTTGTGACTATGTGCCTAAAATCAGGGTACTCCCAGAAAAAATCCCTATGAAGCCAACCGAAAAGCAACAGCGCTTCCACCAAACTCAACCTGACCCTGCCTACCTGCAAGCCTTACAGGACTTTGGCGTGTTGGAGTTGCGCGATGCCATAGGCACTGCACTTGGCGCAGAACGCATAACGTCCCTCAGCCAACCCATCGAAAACAGCCAAACAAACCCACTTAGCCAAGGAGAACTCGACTCGCTCACTGCCTTACTCATCCGCCAAGTCACTAACAACCTGAATCGCCAACAGCTCTCCAATCTCCTGCAAGCTTTCCAGTTAGATAGTTCACTTTCTGGCTTACCCTCGCTGAGTTTCCATCCTTCAGTTCCGGGTATTAGCCTGCCAGCGAATTTCCCGGATAGTGCCGAAACGCCCAAGTTTTTGTATGGCGATCGCCTCCGATGGAAACCGTTATCTCATACAGACGAAACCGACAGGGGCATCGCCATTGGGCGGTTCTACGCCTTTGCTCCTCATCGCTGCCAGTGGGGGTGGAAATACCTGATTCTCCTCGCTCCCTCTTCTCCCAGCGCTCAGTTCTGTGTCGCTGATACCTGTTGGGAAGAACACCTTGAACCTCTGCCCTTGGAGACAAACTCATGACCTATCCTCGTCCCCTTGGACAACAAGAACTGGAGTTGATTCGTCTCTACGCCAACTGCCAGTTAGGGATGTCTCCCCGTGCCTTTGAAGCCAAATGGAGCGTAACGCGATCGCAGATGGCAGCTATCTGTCAATGCTCCCTCGCCACAGTCCAACGCTGGTTTGAGCGAGGAACAAACTTTTCGCCACCGACTAGATACCACTTGCGCTATCTAGCACTCGCAGATTTGTTTATCGAGCATTTTGAAGAAATTCCCGATGGACTGAAAACCCGTTTATGCCCTGTATCCAATAGTCAAGAGTAATTTAAACAAACTTAACAAAAACCTATCAGATTGAGAGGAATTCGATTCATGCCTCACTTGGTCACACAAGAACGTTTTAGGGTAGTTAGAAGTACTCCGTTGCTGCTGCCAACCTTTAGCACGAACAAGGGCATGACTTCCATTTCCACCTTCGATATCACCAAAGAACCCCTGCTCGACCTGCTACGGGATATCCAACAGGGCAAAATACAGCTTGTGGACTTTCAGCGTTCCTGGTGCTGGGATGAAGAGCGCATCGAACGGGTAATTGCTAGCGTCTCCCTTGGTTTCCCAGTGGGAGCGGTAATGCTCCTTCAGCAAGGCAACCCGGATGTCAAATTCAAGCCCCGCCTTGTCGAAAGTTTGAGCCTCGCTAATCCTCCCGTGCCGACAGCTTTGATTCTTGACGGACAGCAACGCCTCACCAGTCTGTTCATGTCCCTGCTATCCGACCAACCCGTGCGGATCGATCGAGGCAAACGCTACCCAGCGGAGCAACGCTGGTACTATATCGACATTGCCCAAGCCCTCGACTACCCTCACACCGACCGCCGAGATGCTATCTGGGGCTTAACGGTTGATAAAAAGCTCTATCGGCACGAACAACCTGTACTGGACTGTTCGACGCCGAAAAAAGAATTTGAACTCGATTTATTTCCCATTTCCCAAGTCTTCAATTTCCCCCAGTGGCGCTCTCAATACTGCAAATACTGGCATTACGACCCACAAAAGTTAGCCTTGATTGACGAATTTGAAGCAACCGTCATCAAGAAATTCGAGCATTATCAGATGGGATTGTTCGTCTTGAGAGCCGAACTGCCTAAAGAAGCTGTCTGTTACATTTTCGAGGAAAACAACAAACGACAGTGCGAACTGACACAATTTGACTTGTTAACGTCCTCTTTCGCTGCCACTGATTTTGACTTGCGCTCAGACTGGATAGTCAGAGAGAAGCGCTTTAGTTCTCATCAAGTTTTGCGCCTGTTAAAGCCAACAGATTTCTTACAGGCGATCGCTTTGATGGCCAACTATGCGCGACGAGTGCAAGCTCAACAGCAGGGTTGTCATCCCGAACGGCTACCGGGAGTAGCATGTAATCGTCAGGATGTGCTGGGTTTAGAGTTGGCGCAATATCAGCACTGGATGGAACCGATCGGTGCCGCCTTTGAGGAAGTGGCTCGTTTTCTCCATACTCAAGCCATCTTCGATGCTAATGATCTTCCTTATGCGATGCAGCTTGTGGTCATGGCTCCTTTGTTTGCGATTTTACAAGAGGGAACGAAGCTGGACTGGGTGCGGCAATTCTTACAACAGTGGTTTTACTGTGGGGCAGCATCGGGGATTTATTCGCGATCACGGGAAGGGACTGCCGCCAAGGATTTGATCGAAGTTTCTCAATGGCTTAATGGTGGCGAAGTGCCATCAACCGTAAAAGAAGCGCATCTGTCGGCAGAACGGTTGCAGAGTTTAGTTAATTCTGGTGGGGCGACTTATAGAGCGATCGCTGCTTTACTTAGACGTGATGGGGCATTAGATTTTGTCAGTGGCGAACCGATTACGGCAGCTCGTTACTTCGACGAGAAGATTGAGAACCACCACATCTTCCCTCAAGAGTGGTGCAAGCGACAGGGAATTCCCCGCTCACGCTACAACAGCATTATTAACAAGACACCCCTAACGGCGAAGACAAATAAGTTTTTAGGGGGGAAAGCACCATCAGAGTATCTGGCAAAGTTAGAAGAACAAGGGATGTCAAGGCAGAGGATTGATGAGATTTTGCGATCGCACCTAATTGAGCCGACAACTTTGCACAACGATGATTTTGACGCATTTTTTGAAGCGAGAACGCAGGCGCTGGTAGCAAGAATTAATAGGGCGATGGGTAAGGATTTGGCTGGAGAGTCGTTGCCGGAAAATGGCAATGGTAAAAGGTTCCATCCAAAGAGGTTTATCGATTATCACGCTCCCAAGTAAAAACCGCGATCGCCCCAAAGGGCGGTGCCAGAGGCAATCGCTTTCCCTGTAATTAGAACAACTGTTTTTGTCTGGGGTTATGTAGTACACCTGTTTTCATTCACCTTCTCGAATTTTACTCTCTTAGTTTTCCCAAGTCATGAGCGTCATTACAGTTCAATGCCAACTCAAAGCACCATTAGACTCGCTGCGTCATCTCTGGAGCCTAATGGTGGAGAAACATACACTTTTGGTCAATGAACTGCTAAACCAGATTAATACTCACCCGGATTTTGATAAGTGGTTGGAAGAAGGAAACATTACAGCCCAAGTCATCGAAGGACTCTGCAAAAACCTCAGAGGTGAGTTTCGCTTCCAGGATATGCCAGGACGTTTCGCGAACGCTGCTGAGAACTTAGTCAAAGACATTTACAAGTCCTGGTTTGCTCTACAAGAAAAACGGAGGTTTCGTCTCCAGAGAAAACAACACTGGCTCGATATGCTTAAAAGCGATTTGGAACTAGAACTAGAAAGCGGTTGTAGTTTAGAAACGCTACGTGTTCAAGCTACGAAAATCCTCACCAAGAAAAAGGCTGAGTTAGAGCACAACCAAGAAGAAAAACCAGACCCAGCTCCCAAGGATAATTCAAAAGCCTTATTCAACAGCCTCTTCCAAGCCTACGATAAAGCTAAAGCTCCCCAGCAACGCTGCGCTATTGCTTATTTATTGAAAAATCGCTGCCAGGTTAGCGAAGTAGAAGAAGACCCCAAAGCCTATAAACAGCGGCGGCGCAAGAAGGAAATTCAAATCGAACGCCTAAAAAAACAACTCAAAAGCCGTCTTCCCAAAGGAAGAAACTTATCTAAGCAACAGTGCGTGGAAGCCGTGGAACAAGAGCAAGGTCGAATCATTGAGGAAGAAAAATCGAGACAAGTGCAAGCCAGTCTGACTAGAAAACAAAGCCCTGTTCCCTTCTCGATATCTTACGGAACCAACGCTGACTTGCGATGGTCGAGAAATGAACAGGGGCGCATCTGTGTTAGCTTCAATGGCAAAGGCATTAGCCAGCATACCTTTGAGGTCTTTTGCGACCAGCGCCAACTACACTGGTTTGAACGCTTTGATGAAGACTACAAAATTTTTACGCACAACAAGGTGCAGGCTCCTGCTGGATTGTTAAGCTTACGTTCTGCTCGACTAGTTTGGCAAGAAAGTGAAGGCGAAGGCGAACCCTGGCAAGTGCATCGGCTGTTGCTTCACTGCTCTGTTGAAACTCGTTTGTGGACGGCTGAGGGAACAGAGGAAGTACGTGCAGAGAAAATTGCGAAAACGCAAAAGATTATCGACAGCATGAAAGCAAAAGGTAGCCGGAGTCCTAAGCTGAAAGATTACGAATCTTCTCTAGAGCGACTTCAAACGTTTCGGGGGTTCTCTCGTCCCAGTCGAGCAGGCTACAAGGGCAATCCCTCAATTGTCATTGGGGTAAGCTTCGGTCGAGCTAAACCAGCAACGGTTGCGGTGGTCAACATCGAAACTGGCGCAGTTTTGGCATACCGTGATGTTAAGCAATTACTGAGCAAGCCAATTAAAGAGGGGAAAACTAAGAAGAAAAAGACTCAGTATGAGCAACTCAAGCATTGGCGAGAGCAAGAATGTCTCAATAGCCACAAACGCCACAACGCTCAAAAAAAAGGTGCTCGTTGTAACTTTGGAGAATCAAAACAAGGGGAGTATGTGGATAGACTGCTGGCAAAAGCGATTGTGGAAGTGGCTTCACAGTATCGAGCTAGCAGTATTGTCCTACCTGACTTGAGAAATATAGAGGAAGCGGTTGAGAGTGAAGTGCGAGCCAGAGCCGAACAAAAATTTCCGGGCTATAAAGAGCTTCAAGATTCCTACGCCAAGGATTATCGTGCCAGCATTCACCGTTGGAGTTACAACAGGTTAGCGGAGTCTATTCAGCTTAAAGCCCAAAGAGCCGGGATTGCCACAGAAAAAGTACACCAACCGCATGGAGACACCCCTCAAGAGAAAGCAAGGAATTTAGTGCTAGCTGCCTATGAAAACCGTAAAGTATCAGCTAGCTAGGTAAACCTTTCCTGAACCTTGACAATATAAATAAACAATGTTATTCAATTAACAGCGCCACTAGTACATGCTTATTGCCTCTGTACTGCGATAATTTAGGGTCTGTTTGACTGCTCGGAAGGCAGTCCTACTTTCTGAACCCTGGAACCTCGCCCAGGATGCTGCCTCGATGACACCTTCTTCATCGATGGGAAAATTTCCGTGTCTGAATACTGAAGTATATAGTACGGGATAGGTGCGCTCCCAGCAAAATGTGGTACGGCTGAGGGAGAAGGTAATTTTTCCCAAAGCTTAGCCCTTGTTTACAAGGGTGCGGTAATCCGCATAGTTCCGAACTCATCCCCTTCGGGGGAACCCTCCCTAAATATTTTTCTGACGGCTCAAAGCGGGGGCAAAATCCCTGAGTTGCCGTCAGTAGTTCAAAACTCTTGTCCACTCTTGATTTTAGAGATTCACATCAGCTCTTTCCCGGCTTGGGAAAGAGCTGAAATGAGTAATTTAAAATCAGCCGACAAAAATGCATTTGTCAGCTTGTGTAGACAAGGGTTTCAGCGGGCGCGGTTTCATCAACCCTCCCGCAGTAGGGTGGGTTGAAAGACTGACTGATAACGTTATAAGTCAGTTAGAGAACGTTTCATCAACCCTCCCGCAGTAGGGTGGGTTGAAAGACGACACAGAGGTTGATTAACGAGGCACAAAGGGGTTTCATCAACCCACCCTACTGCAGTAGGGTGGGTTGAAAGATTTGCAGATTCCGGTCGAACCGGAATTTGCAAAAGTTTCATCAACCCTCCCGCAGTAGGGTGGGTTGAAAGCCCAGAAAAGACTTGTGCCTGCTTGCCATGCAAGGTATGTTAACGCTGCTTAATGTAAGCAAACGATTTAAAAATTTGAGAATTGACAATATTTTTAGGAAGGGTTGAAAGGAGCGCCTGCCTTACAACACAAGACTAGGCATGGATAGTAGCTCATCCTTGTGGTTGGAGCAAGTTATGATGAGGTCATACTTTAGTGTCGGTCATATCGTTCTACTGGTTGGGGGTCATCTGGACGACAATAATTTGTTATCAGCCATTGGAACGAATTAGATGACAATAATTTGTTAATGACGACACTAAAGTGTTAACAGCGACACGAATCTGTTAACGACGACAAATAAAGTGTTATTCGACAGGCACAATGGGCAATACTGGATTCGAACCAGTAACATCCTGCTTGTAAGGCAGGCGCTCTACCGTTGAGCTAATCGCCCGGTATCATACTTAGGTTAGCACGAGATGACAAAGAAATGCCCTCTGGTTCAACACATGATCGCATAACTCTATGGAGCTTGCCAATAGTAACGGGTTTGAGCGCTGTACTGACTAGGAGTAGCAATCTGACGTTGCTCGTTTCAGGAGGGTTTCTTTTCAGTGGGTTGGTGTTGAGTCCTGACTTGGATCTTCACTCGCGACCCTTCAAGCGTTGGGGCTGGCTGCGCTGGATTTGGATACCCTACCAAAAGGCAATGCGCCATCGGTCGGTTTTTTCTCACGGACCGCTAATCGGGACAACGTTGCGAGTGCTTTATCTGGCTAGCTGGATAGTTGTCTTTGGGGTGCTAATTTTAGCGGTTTTCCACTTGTTGGGAGATGAACCTGCTCGTTGGCAGGGGTTTACTAAAGATGTTGGGCATTCGCTCATCCGTTATCGAACCGAGTGGATTGCTCTGTTTGTGGGTTTAGAGGTGGGAGCAATGAGCCATTCTTTGAGTGACTGGACTAATTCTGCCTACAAGCGTTTTAAAAGAACGGGGGTGAAGGGCTTGATGCCTCAATTGGCGAAGAAGAAGCCTAAGCGCAAATCTATTAATCGCAGGCTTACTTCACAAAAACGAACCGCAAAGACGCAGAGGACACAGAGGTAATACTATTTCACTAAATGCTAGCTACAAAGGTGAGAGGGTAATGGGTAATGGGTAATGGGTAATTCTGCTCCAATTAGCCATTGTTGAAAATCTCGATAAGAATAGTTGAGTGGTTTTGAGTTTTTCTTCATGTCTAGTTCCCAGGAGCCAACTCAGCTGAGTATCCAAGCTTCTGCATTAGAAGCCCTGCAACAGCTGATTGATGTAGTTGCCCAGTTGCGATCGCCTGATGGTGGCTGTCCCTGGGATCTTGCCCAGACGCCCCAGACACTGACACCTTATGTAATTGAGGAAGCGTATGAGGTAGTGGATGCAATTCGGAGTGGCGATAAAAATGCGATCGCTGAAGAATTGGGAGACTTGCTGTTGCAGGTGGTACTCCAAGCTCAGATTGCGGGTGAGGAGGGACAGTTTACCTTGACAGATGTCGCTCAAGGCATTACCCAAAAACTAATTCGGCGTCATCCTCATGTCTTTGGAGAGGTCGAAGTTCAAGATGCTGAGGAAGTCCATAAGAACTGGGAGCAAATTAAAGCGGCGGAAAAAGGAGAGACGACGGCACAGGCTCAGCGACTTAGTCGTAAACTGGAGCGTTATGCCCGCACCCTGCCACCCCTGATGGCGGGAATGAAGATTTCTCAAAAAGCCGCTGCGGCAGGTTTTGAATGGGATAATGTTGAAGGTGTCTGGGCAAAATTTGACGAAGAATTAGCGGAATTCCAGCAGGCTGTTGAGCAGGAAGACAAAACCCACCAGCAGGCAGAATTGGGAGATTTGTTGTTTACCCTGATTAACATTGCGCGTTGGTACGAGCTTGACCCAACGGAGGCCTTACAGGGAACTAACCTGCGGTTTATTCAACGTTTAGCAGCAATGGAGGCGATCGCGGACCGTTCCCTTTCGGACTACACCTTGGCAGAATTAGAGCATCTCTGGCAGCAAGCTAAAGCTCAATTGGCACAGGAAGAATAATTTCAACTTGATAACCGTTTATTAACCACTAGCTCTAGCAACCGTTAATATGGCATTTATCAGCATTAAGGCGGGTCTGGGGCGATGCATACTTTGAATTCTTCTTCCTCTGTTAGCGCAGAGCAATTTCGGCAGCTTCAGAGCCAGTTGCGCGATCGCTGGAATAGCGTTGATTTATTTGACCAGGACGATCGGGACATTTTAGTTGTGCCTTCGGTCAGTGTTGATCAGCGAGAACTCAAGAAGATTGAAGGCTTTCTACACTACGAAGAACGGCTTTTATTTTCGTTGATTCGTCTACGCAATCCCCGCACCCGGTTGATTTACATTACGGCACAGCCTTTGTCGCCGATTGTGATTGAGTACTATTTGCAGCTGTTGCCTGGAATTCCCTTCTCTCATGCCCGCGATCGCCTGCTGCTGCTTTCGACGTATGATGGCTCTCTCAAACCCCTAACCCAAAAGATTTTAGAGCGCCCCCGCTTAATAGAGCGAATTCGTCAAGCCCTGCGGCCTCAAAAGTCTTACATGGTTTGTTATAACTCAACGCAGTTGGAGCAAGAATTATCCGTCCAACTCGATATTCCTCTACTTGCCCCAGCTCCAGATTTACTGTATTGGGGTACAAAGAGCGGGAGTCGGGAAATTTTTGCCGAAAGTGGTGTGCCTTGTCCCGATGGTAGCGAGAGTATCCGCAATGCTGACGATTTAGTAGTAGCCGCCGCCGAGTTGTGGGAACGCCAACCCCAATTAAAGCGGATGGTGGTTAAACTCAACGAAGGTTTTTCTGGAGAGGGCAATGCCATCCTGGATTTGAGACCCATATCAGAAGTAGCGCCAGGGCAAGCCTCCCATGCTGAACGAGTAGCGGCGTTGATAGATCGCATGGAGCATTTGAGCTTTCAGGCACATAGTGAGACTTGGGAGAATTTTTCTACTCGCATTTCAGAGTTGGGAGCGCTGGTTGAGGCATTTATTGAAGGGGACGAAAAGCGATCGCCTAGCGTCCAAGGCTACATCTCCCCCAATGGTGAGGTGGAAATTCTCTCGACCCACGATCAAATCTTAGGGGGTCCAGATGGTCAAATTTATCTCGGTTGCCGCTTCCCTGCGGATGAAGCATATCGGCTACGCTTGCAAGATTTGGGGATGCGAGTCGGTCGAGTTTTAGCCCAAAAGGGGGCAATAGAGCGTTACAGCGTCGATTTTGTTGCCGTTCATCAGCCCAACAGCAGTGGTGTGCCTTGGGATTTACAAGCTATTGAAATTAACCTACGTAAAGGCGGCACAACTCACCCCTTTATGACCCTCAAGTATCTAACCAATGGTCGCTACGACTTCTCGACGGGTCTTTTTTATAGCCATCAGGGTCGAGATAAGTACTACATTGCCTCCGACAACTTGCAAAAAGAGCGCTATCGAGGGTTACTGCCTAACGACCTGATGGATATTATTGCCCACCATCGGTTGCACTTTGATGGTAGTACCAGAACCGGCACTGTGTTTCACCTGATGGGCGCACTCTCCGAGTTCGGCAAACTGGGGTTAACGAGTATCGGCGACTCTCTGCAACAGGCAGAGGATTTATATAACCAGGTGGTGAAGGTGCTGGATCAAGAAACTAGCGCAAACGCCAATCCTACTTCCCATCCTTCCTATCCCAGTACTCCCATTTCTTGGAGCAGCGGTTAAAAGTTTCCAGTCGTAGAGACGTTTGCTGCTGCCCACCATGCTAGGCTAACGCCGAGCTGCGCTAACTCATATCTTGCACCTGGCGGTTGAAACCGCAGCTACACAAACAAAACCTGCCTACGCAGGTTACAAAACGCTTAATTCTCGGTTAGTCCGCGCAGGCGGACTTGGTTTGTATAGCCCCAGAATTGCATTCTGAGGGTTTGGTGCAAGATGTGAGCTAACGCAAACCGGCGGAACGTCTCTACAGGGTTTTGTGACTTTAGTTGAAGCTACCAACTCCTGAGAATTTGTCGAAGTTCCACCACATCTAGATAATCGTGAGCAAAGGCTTTACGTAACAGATTATTTGGAATAAATTCGTCATATTTCTGCAAGTTCGGAGCTTCTACAGGGGCAACCAAATCTTCTGCTGTCAATCCATTTTCACAAAAAGCAACAGTTTCAGCATAAAGCTGTTCGATTGTATTTTTACCTAATTTGATACTTAGAAAGTACGGGCTAATTCCTCCAATACTTCTGATATCCAACGATTCTCTAACAAAGAAATTGAGGAACCGTTCTAGTGTGCGGTAAGCCACTGTTCCTGCCCAGGGAAAAATGCAGCAGGTGTTCCCTCCCAATGCGAAGATATTATCTCGCTCCAATCCAGCAGTAGTAGCAAGTTGACGAGCCGCTTTCAGGCGCTGTTTCGCATCCTTTTGTAAGTAGGGATACTCGACATCCTCGAAAAGAACTCGTCTCATCCGTTCCAGAATTTTAGTATGAATGTTGCCGCTGCCCCCCCGCCAGGAGACACGAGCTATACCCTCAACTCGCTCAACAAAAACAGTTTTTCTTCTAGAATCAATCTCCAAAACTTTCCACGTTCTACCCGCTAGAGCGAACCGATTTCCCGCAGGTGGAGGGATGATGATGCTGCCAATTTCTGTAGATTCATCCCGAACAACATACTCCACGTTGTTCGTAAAAACGGTGTAAAAATGGAACTTGCGGACAATCTGTTCTCCCATCAAACCAAGGATGAGTCCGCCAGTTTCAGTTTGCTGGATATGCTCAATCTCAATCAGGTAGTACAACAGTTGTCGAAAATCTTCTTTTGCGATCGCTCTAAAAGCTGGTAAGGTTAAAACGTCTTGGGCAAGAGCAGCAGGTGAGAGTTCCCCCATTGCCGCTAAGATGCTCAATGTTTGGTGATACAGCAGACTCAACGGGTACTGAATCGGCTGTATCGGTTCAATCCAACGCTCTTCCAGATAAAGTTGGATAATAGCGATCGCTTGTAGTAGTTGCCAGGGAATTTGCTCAGGAAGCGACTCGTCGCCGGATGGTTCATCTTCCGTGCAAACAAACCGCATATCAGCAGGACTACCTCGTCTCCCTGAACGCCCCAACCTCTGTAAGAAACTAGAGACAGAAAAGGGTGCTTCTAACTGAATTACTCCCTCTAACTGACCAATATCAATGCCTAATTCCAGGGTAACGGTTGCTGCCGTCACCGCTGAACCTGTTGCGTCACGCATTGCTTCTTCAGCTGCTTCTCTCAATGAGGAAGAAATGCTG
>DATNQP010000441.1:0-10650 GCA_036703965.1 Leptolyngbyaceae cyanobacterium | reverse complement strand
CTGGCTCATTTGTGATTTTAGGGGGTTTTGTCTCTAGGAGATATAGACGTAATTCCCGCTCTTAGGGTTCAAGTCAAACATCTAATTTACCAGGGCTTACGCAGCGAGTTAAACAGGCAAGAGCCAAGAGGCATAGAAGTAAGAGGTTGTTCTCCCTCTCTCTCCCCTCTCCTCGATCCACGTTGGAAAGGCGTAAGTTCTGTTTCATTCACGGTGCTATCTATACAGTCAACAGAGTCATCACATTTTTACAAGTGAGCGGCTTGAGGCTGGAGCAAAATCCAGCTTAAGCAAAGAGGCAATTAATTGGGGTAGTGAGAAGCCGTGAAGCGTTTAGAAGTAAGGCACAGCAGTTTAGTTGAGCAATCTCTACCAGTAGAACCAGCTCATCCAGTACTGGAACTCCTTTCTGAGGCAGAGCCTCAACAAGCAGAGGAGGCGTTGTACGAAAGCCAACACCCTTTTTCCACGCTAATGAGTAATCTGCCTGGAATGGCTTACCGGTGTCGCAATGACTGGGACTGGACACTAGAGTTTGTCAGTGAGGGCTGTTTTAGCCTGACTGGCTACCATCCTACTGAGCTAATTGATAAACAAACGATTTCTTTGACCGAAATTACTCATCCAGACGATCGCGATCGCGTGTGGAATGATGTGCAAACCGCTCTACGGCAGAAGCAGCCGTATCAGATAGAATATCGCATCACTATTGCTACTGGTGACCAGAAGTGGGTCTGGGAACAGGGCTGTGGGGTCTTCTCCACTACTGGAGAACTGCTAGCGCGGGAGGGCTTGATCACCGACATCACCGAGCACAAACGGGCAGAAGAAGAACTGCGGGCTAGTGAACTGAAATACCGAACCCTAATTGAACGGATGAACCAGGGGTTGGCAATTATCGACAACGAGGATGTAATTCAGTTTGTGAATGAGCGTTGTTGCGAGATATTGGGTTACACCAAGGAGGAGCTGATCGGTAAAAACGAAAAGGAATTTGTTTTCAGTGCTGCTGACCGCGGCCTCTTAGAAGCAAAAAGTAAGCGGCGCAAGCAGGGGCTTTGTGACAAGTACGAAATCCAACTGAAGCACAAGTCAGGGGCAACCCTGTGGGTTTTGGTCAGTGGCACTCCTATTTTTGATACTGAGGGAAAACTCATTGGTTCTATGGGCATTCTCTCCGACATCACTGAACGCAAACAAGCAGAAGAAGAAATTCAGCTGCTGCAAACGATAACCCAAGCGATCAGTGAAGCGTCAGATTTTCACTCCGCCCTATCTGTGGCTCTGAACAAGGTTTGTGAAGCAACTAGCTGGGATTTTGGTGAAGCCTGGGTCAAGAGCGCTGACGGTACGGTTTTAGAAGGCTCCCCAGCGTGGTGCAGCAGCAAGAAGTCTGAGGAGAGACGAACTGAGGATTGGGACGTGGCAACTGGGCAAAACTCTTGCCCTACCCCAGTTCCTAATCCCCAATTCCCAATCTCTTTACCCTTGAGTGAATTTCGGCGTCAGAGCGAAGCGTTGACTTTTGCGCCCGGTGTTGGACTGCCGGGGCGAGTCTGGTCATCGCGGCAGCCTGAGTGGATCAAAGATGTTTCTCTCGAACCAAATTCCTCTTTTGTGCGTCCCCATCTGGCACAAGCCTGCGGACTCAGAGCTGGCTTTGGTGTGCCGATTCTCGCTAATGACCAAGTCCTGGCGGTGCTTACCTTTTTTATGTTTGAATCCCGCCAAGAAGATCGGCGATTAGTGGAGTTGATTTCGGTAGTGGCGACCCAGTTGGGGGCAGTGCTTCAGCGCAAGCAAACGGAAGCGGCACTACAAGAAAGCCAGCGTCGCCTTGCTAGTTTGATCGATTCTTTGCCTGGGATTGTCTTCTCTTGCGCTAATGACCCAGAGTGGTCAATGACTTACCTTAGCGAGGGTTGCTTAACGCTCACGGGTTATAAAAGCGAAGAATTGATTGGGAATCGGGCAGTTTGCTTTAATACCATTACTCATGAGGAAGATTTACCGAAAGTCTTGGCAGCGCTAGAGACAGGCGTGGCTCAAAAACAACCTTACGTCGTGGAGTATCGCATCCGCACCAAATCGGGTCAGGAAAAGTGGGTGTGGGAAAAAGGGCATGGGGTATTTGATAGCACTGGTAACGTTCTGGGCGTGGAAGGTTTTATTACAGACATCACTGAGCGTAAATGGGCAGAAGAGGCACTGCGTTCTTCAGAAAGTGAATTGCGTGCCCTCTTCGCGGCGATGACGGATGTCATCTTTGTTTTCGAGAGTCAGGGACGCTGTCTCAAGATTGCACCAACAAATCCAGCTCCAGGGCTTTTGTACAAACTTGCTACTGAAATGCTTGGCAAAACCTTGCACGAAGTGTTTGAGCGCGAGCAAGCCGACGCCTCTCTGGGCTACATCCAGCAAGCTATTAACAGGCACACGACAGTGAATGTCGAGTACAGCATGCAAATTGGTGAGGCGGAAGTTTGGTTCGCTGCCAGCATTTCCCCAACCTTAGAAGATTCAGTGGTCTGGGTGGCGCGGGATATCACAGAGCGTAAACGCTCAGAGGGAGCCTTACAACAAGCCGAAGCGAAATATCGCAGCATTTTTGAGAACGCCTTGGAAGGGATTTTCCAAACAACGTCTGACGGACAGTACATTTCTGCCAATCCAGCGCTAGCCCGGTTGTATGGCTACTCAACACCCACTGAACTCATGGCACGTCTGACGGATATTGAGCATCAGTTGTATGTAGAGCCGGAGCGACGGACTGAGTTCATTCGCCTACTGCAAGAAAATGATGCCGTCTCTGAGTTTGAGTCCCAGGTCTATCGTAAAGATGGCAGTGTGATTTGGATTGCTGAGAATGCCCGTGCAGTTCGCGATACTAACGCAGGTGAACTACTTTACTACGAAGGCACGGTTGAAGATATCACTGAACGCAAGCGGGCGAAGGAGCAACTGCATGAACGGGCGTTTTACGATGCCTTGACAGGATTACCGAATCGTGCTTTGTTTATGGATCGCTTGAGCCATACTGTGGAGCGAGCTAAACGGCATAGTAACTATCGATTTGCCGTCCTGTTCTTAGATCTAGATCGCTTCAAACTCGTTAACGATAGCTTAGGTCACTTGGTTGGCGATCTTCTACTGGTCGCGATCGCACGTCGATTAGAAGGCTGTCTCCGTGCGGAAGATACCGTTGCCCGTTTAGGGGGAGACGAGTTCACCATGCTGCTTGAGAATATCGAAGATGTCACCCATGCCACTCGTGTAGCTGAGCGAATTCATCAAGCACTGAAGCCACCTTTCAATCTGGATGGACACGAGGTTTTTACAGCAGCAAGTATTGGTATTGTCCTAAGTCAAGAGGTGCCTCAGGGCGTCCTTCCAACCAACTATGATCGACCCGAAGACCTTCTGCGTGATGCTGACACGGCATTATATCGTGCTAAGGCTTTGGGCAAGGCACGCTATGAAGTGTTCGACAGAACCATGCACCAGAGCGCCCTCACCCTCCTGAAATTGGAAACCGACCTGCGGCGGGCAGTCGAAAATGAGGAGTGGGAGATCCACTATCAGCCAATTGTATCTCTTGCCACGACTCAGATTACTGGTTTCGAGGCGCTCCTGCGCTGGCGGCACCCTACACGGGGTTTGGTTTACCCAGATGAGTTCATTTCCGTAGCCGAAGAAACAGGGTTAATCCTCCCAATTGGCTGGTGGATGCTGCGGGAGGCTTGCCAACAATTACGCATCTGGCAGGAACAAAGGTTGAAGGTTGAAGGTTTCCCGCCAATAAACCACCTTGACAACCTTCAACTCACGGAGGAACTTGTTAATCTGCAACCTTGGGAGCCTCTCACCATCAACGTGAATCTTTCTGGCAAACAGTTTTCACAACCCGACCTAATTGAGCAAATCAACCAAATCCTGAAGGAAACAGGTCTGGATGGACACCATTTAAAGCTGGAGCTGGCTGAGAGTTGCTTGCTAGAAGATGCTGATTCTGCCAGCGCGACGCTTATGGAGTTGACAGAGCAGCGGATTCAACTGTGTATTGATGACTTCGGCATCGGTTACTCTTCATTAAGTTATCTGCACCGATTTCCCATCAATACCTTGAAAATTGATCGGTCATTTATCAGCCGCTTAGGCTTTGATGAGGGAAATGCAGAGATTGCCCGGACAATTCTCATCCTGGCGCATAATTTAGGAATGGATGTCATTGCAGAAGGCATCGAAACTCAAGGTCAACTGGCTCATCTGCGATCGCTAGGTTGTGAATATGGTCAGGGATACTTTTTCTCTCAGCCGATAGATGCCTCAACGGCTACAAAATTGATAGCTGTAATGCCTTATTGTTTGGAGGGATTAGGGACTAGGGGCTAGGGGCTAGGGGTCAGGGAACCCCTAAGAAGCCATCCCGGTGTCTTGCCTTCCTACAGTCGGCTCTCGTTCTTTGATAAAAGTTCAATAAAGATGCTTATAAACCCTTTACATCTTTTCTAAATATAAGTAAAGATATGTGTAGATAACTTCATGGGTTTTCTAGGGGATAAATCTTAGTTACCTAATCGGGTGGCTCTGCCTGAATAAAGTGTGATTGCCGCCATTTGAGCATAGCTCAATAGCAAGGCAGGTGCGTCTTCATAAGTCACACCCACTACTCCGACAACCGCCGCATCTACATACCAGCGCTGAACGTTGCAGATATTCAAAGCTGGGTTTATGTAGGGCTGGTTTTTTTTTGAAAACATCTTAAGTGCCAAAAATCTAGAGTAGAGATACAAATATGGATGCATCAGAAATTCGGTCACGTTACCAAGCAGGAGAAAGATATTTTCGTAACGCTCACCTGCCTGGTGCCGACCTGAGTGATGCCAAATTGTTAGGTGCTAATCTCAGTGGTGCCAATCTCAGTGGTGCCAATCTCAGTGGTACCGACCTGAGTGGTGCCGACCTGAGTGGTGCCGACTTGTTTGGTGCCGACCTGTTGAGTGCCGAGCTATTGAGTGCCGACCTAAGCGGGGCTGACCTAAGCGGGGCTGACCTGCTGGGGGCTGCTCTCAATGATGCTGACCTGAGCAATGCCTACCTGTTGAATGCCAACCTGAGGTATGCCAACCTGAGTGATGCCCAGGTAGTGAGAGCCAACCTAAGTTATGCCAACTTGCTGAGTGCCGACCTGTTTGGTGCCAACTTGCTTGCTACCGACCTGAGTTATGCCAACCTACTGGGTGCCAACCTGTTTGGGGCAAACTTGCTTGGTGCCGACTTGAGTTATGCCAACCTGCTGGGAGCCAACCTGAGTTATGCCAACTTACTGGGTGCCGTCATGTATTATCCTGCCAGTCTAGTTGCTGCCAACCTGAGCGGTGCTAACCTGTTTGGTGCTAACCTGAGCGGTGCTGACCTGAGGACAGCGTCGCTGACTGAAGCCAAATTGGTTGATATGTACTTGCAGTCAGCCTCTTTGCAGCCCTCTAACTTAGATCATGCCAAGTTAAGCCGCTTGATCAAAGCAGTTTCCGGTCAGGAAATGGTACTTTGATGACCTCGACCCGAACAGAATGAAGACGCAAGTAGACGCCACTAGCGGCAGTGCGTAGCCTGAGCCTAATCACACTAAATCCGCTCTTATAGACCCTTTTCCTTTCTCGTTGTATCTAGTCGTAGAGACGTTCCGGCGGAACGTCTCTACAAGAATATTTTGGAAAAGTTTTCGTGTTGGTTTCGCTTCGCTTAACCCAACCTACGGGCGATCGCACTGTGAAAATGAAACATATTTTAGCCGCTGCTAAAAGCGAGTGTGTCAACTTAGAAAGAGCACTAACCGAAATCGTTAACAGTCCACGAGATTTGCCGCAACCATAACCAACCGATAAGACAACCCATAGCATAATGTGGAAAATCCCACCAGACAAAGGTAGTGCCGAGTAGCGTTCTACCAATAAAAGTGGCACGAATCGCTTCCCAAAATGGACTTTTCCACAGTTGCAGAAATTCAATCACACAAGTAATCGCAAAAACCCAGACAGGAATTCGGGTAAAAGTTTTTCTACTGGGTATCAGTAAAAATACAAATAAACACCAAAAAATCTCATAAAGGATGTCCCCGCCAAAATCATTGCACCACTCATGAAGCGGACCCGAGTAGAACTTGGAGAGAAAGCCGAGAGGCGTCACAATGAGCAACGAGAGGATTGTTAGTAACCGTTGCATTGGGTTTTTAATCATAAAATTTCTAACTCTCTTGAGCCTGGGCGTCGTGGAGAACCCTGCACTATATAAAAATGCCAAGCCGTTTTTTTGACCCAAAACGACAGCACCTGTCTGAGATAGATTATGGCTCAGACAGGTGCTTAAGTTAAAAATCTTCAAATGTTAAGGCTAATTTCTGCCTATCTGTTAAGGTTGTTCTCCATCGCCATAGCCAATCACAGCAATTTTATGCCGGTAGACTAGTTCGCCTCCATACCAACCAGAAATGCCGAGAAGCGTCGCGACAATAACTGAAAGAATTAGTCCCGTGAACACAACATTCTCGACTCGGTCGCCGAGCCGTAGCCCCAGGTTGATCGCCGTTAGCACGAGTGCTGTTACATTAGCATACATGTGTGCCCAGCCCGCTGTGTGCTTCCTGACGCGACCAATTCTTATGAAGTCGAGCAAGCCAGTGATAGCAGCTACGAGGCCAGTGACTAATCCAGCCACGATTAGCCAAAATGAAGCGCGAGCCCAGAAAAGGTCGCCTAGCAACCAGTAGGCTATGTCGCTTGCTGGTGCGGTGACCAGAAGACCAATGGGGAAAGTAATGATCGCGGGATGGAGGGGATGCCCTGCGATCGCTACTGTACTTGGCACGCCGCTGTCACGATAATTACTCTCGTCACTTTCAATAATTGGTGGGATATTTGGAGTCTGTGTCATATTCGCCTCTTTTAGTTCTACGATTTCTACAGTTCAAAGCCGCCTAGCCTAAGGGTGGGCTTCAGGGGTTAGTGAGCTTAGGTGGAGGGAAATTGCGTAACGTTTGCTTTGGCTTGCAGTCTTAGTTTGCCTGCTTCCACATCAAGCTGATGAATAGGCAGTGAGATTCCTTGTATCTCAACGTTGGGCAAATTCAAAATTTCACTTGTCGTCTGCATCAGTGTACCTTCAGCAGGCTGGGTCAGTCTTGACTTGAACCTCTAATCTGTCTGCTTCATCCAGCTTTGTGGATAAAGTAACCCCTGCGAGCTTGTTTAGCGCCTGTTCGCCCAGCCCTGCCTTTTCTTGCGTCACTCCCTAAGCTCCTGGTATCCCTCTATGGAGACACTTTAGCGACTAGGGTTGACTACTGTATCTGCCTCACGGCAGAAGGAATTCACCAAGAACAGGGAGTAGGAAGTGACACATCTAGCCGGAAGCAATCACTGGTCACTGCTGACTGTTGATGATCTGCGGCAGTATTGTTGGCGAGCAGAAAGTTTTTGATGATATTACTTTAGTAGTACTGAATCAAAACTAAGCGGCGAAGTCCACCTACTACATCACCCCCTCACTTAAGGTGCGATCGCGCAGCGCTACCGTTAGGTAATCGCCAATCATCTCAAGGTTTGCTTAACCTACTACTGCAAAAAACCCAAAATGCTTAAGATTGACGGGTACCAGATTCTCAGTTCTATATACGAAAGTATCAACTCTGTCGTTTATCGAGGCATCCGACAACAGGATAACCAACCAATTATCCTCAAGATGCTCAAGAAAGATTATCCCACAGTTCAGGAACTCACCCGCTATAAGCAGGAATATGAAATCACTCGCAATCTGAACACAGAGCGAGTGGTAAAGGCTTATGGCTTAGAAGCCTATCAGAGGACTTTGGTCATCATCCTTGAGGATTTCGGCGGGTCATCCTTAAAGCAATTAATAAATGACACTGTAGGGGCGCAAAGTCCCCTGCCTATAGGACAATTTCTCAACATCGCCATCAAGACTGCCCAAAGTTTGGAAGATATTCACAGCAGCAATGTCATCCACAAAGATATTAACCCCTTCAATATTGTCTTTAACCCAGAAAGCGGGCAACTCAAAATCATCGACTTCGGTATTGCCACTGTCTTAAACCGCGAAACTCCCACCCTCAAAAATCCCGATGTCTTAGAAGGTACTCTCGCTTATATGTCACCGGAGCAAACGGGACGGATGAACCGAACGCTCGATTACCGCACAGATTTTTACTCTCTCGGTGTCAGCTTCTATGAACTGCTTACGGGACAACTCCCTTTTAATACCACTGATGTCTTGGAGTTGGTACATTGTCATATCGCTAAACAGCCCCTACCGCTCTATCAAATCAATTCAGAGATTCCCAATGTTGTTTCAGATATTGTGATGAAACTGATGGCAAAAACGGCTGAAGAGCGGTATCAGAGTGCCTGGGGATTAAAATCTGATTTAGAAGAATGTCTGACTCAGTTACAGACTCAGGGAAATATATCAGACTTCCCCCTCGCTTCTCAAGATATTTCTGATAAGTTTCAAATTCCACAAAAGCTCTATGGACGTGAAGCGGAAGTTGAAACTTTACTAGCAGCATTT
This sequence comes from Leptolyngbyaceae cyanobacterium, assembly GCA_036703965.1. GTDB lineage: Bacteria > Cyanobacteriota > Cyanobacteriia > Cyanobacteriales > Coleofasciculaceae > DATNQP01. The sequence continues at coordinate 2,064 of DATNQP010000441.1, read as the reverse complement.
GAACGAGTAACAGGGAGTCCTGAGTTAGAAGAGTCTACTCAAAACCCAAAACCCCTACGGGGCACGTCTCCTTATGCGGAAGAGGTTCCGAATACCGATGCGCTCAAAAATCAAAACTCACGTAGTGAGATGATACTGGTAGCCGGTTATTCCGGTATAGGTAAATCAGCATTAGTTCAGGAAATTTATAAACCGATTACTGAAAAACGGGGCTATTTCATCTGGGAGAAATTTGACCAGTTCCAGCGCAATATTCCCTACTCTGCTGTTGTTAACGCCTTTCAGAGATTGATGCGGCAACTGTTAACTGAAAGCGAAGCACAACTAAAGCAATGGCGAGAAAAGATTTTAGCTGCCTTGGGTCCTAACGGCCAGGTGATTATTGATGTGATTCCGGAAGTGGAACTGATTGTGGGTAAGCAACCAGCTGTACCAGAGTTAGGACCAACGGAATCTCAAAACCGCTTCAATCTCGTTTTCAGTAACTTCATCCGGATATTTTGCTCAAAAGAGCATCCTTTGGTCATGTTTCTGGATGATTTGCAGTGGGCAGACTTGTCCACCCTCAAATTAATAGAACTGATGATGACGGATACAGCTACGCAATACCTATTTCTGATTGGGGCGTATCGGGATAACGAAGTCGCTCCTACACATCCTTTGATAGTAACTATTGATGGGTTACGGAAGAAAGGAGCAATAATTAATTTGATTACCTTAACACCCTTAAAATTAGAGCATATTAACCAGCTGATTGCTGATACTTTGCACACCGATACTGACCAGAGTTTATCTTTGGCAGAACTGGTAGTACGGAAAACTGTTGGCAATCCTTTCTTTGTAAATGAATTTCTGAAAACCCTGCACGCTGAGAACTTACTATATTTTAACCTGCCTCAATCCCCCACCCCCCTTACTAAGGGTAAACAGAGGGGGATAGGAGGAGGAGGGTGGCAATGGGATGTGAACCACATTGAGGCGATGGGCATCACTGACAATGTGGTGGAGTTGATGATTAGCAAGTTAAAGAAACAGCCTCTATCCACACAGCAGGTATTACGATTGGCAGCTTGTGTAGGCGCATCTTTTGACTTAAATACTCTTTCTATCATCTGTGAGAAATCGCCTAGCCAAATTTTCTCAGATTTATTACCCGCGATTCAGTCCGGCTTAATTATACCAATCTCAGAGGTGAACTCTCTCCTGTTAATTCAAGATTATAAATTTCTGCATGACCGGGTGCAGCAAGCTGCCTATGCTTTGATTGATGAGGAACAGAAAAAAGCTGTTCACTTACAAATTGGTCGTCTACTCTTGCAGAATACTTCCCTAGAGGTGCCAGAAGAGATATTTGAGATAGTCGATCATCTTAATTTAGGCGTTGAACTTGTAAATCAGCAAGAAGAACGCTGCCAAATCAGCAAGTTAAATTTGATAGTAGGTCAGAAAGCTTTAGCAGCAACAGCTTATGGTGCGGCAGCCAAGTATTTAAATGTAGGACTAAAGCTACTAAGTGCAAATAGTTGGCAAAATGCCTATGATTTAAGCTTAGCTCTGTACGAAACAGCAGCAGAGGCAGCGTACCTCAGTGGTGACTTTGAGCAGATGAATCAATTGGCTGATACAGTCCTGCAACGAGCAAAAACGATACTGGACAAAGTGAAAGTCTATGATGTCAAAATTCAAGCAGCTGGAGCGCAGGGTAACCTCAAAGAAGCGATTAAGATTGGGCTGCAAGTGCTGAAGCAGTTGGGAGTAAGCTTACCAGAAAAGCCAAGCCCGTTGGATATTCAAAGAGGATTTGAGGAAACCGCTTCACTCTATGTTGAGCAAGAAATCGCCGATCTAATTAACCTGCCGGACATGACCGAACCCGAACCGCAGGCAGCTATCTATATCCTATCTAGTATAAGTGCCGCCGCCTATATAGCTGCTCCTGAACTTATGTTACTGATTGTGTTGTCAATGGTTAATTTAGCTATCAAATATGGTCATGCCACCTGGTCAGCATTTAGTTATGCCTGTCACGGATTAATCCTGTGTGGAGTTGTTCAAGACATTGAG
>DATNQP010000440.1:0-2320 GCA_036703965.1 Leptolyngbyaceae cyanobacterium | reverse complement strand
CCACTGCTGTTGGTAGGCTTGTTCTGCGTCCACTGGTTGGAGTTGAGAACCGCCAGCACGAGATCTCACTCGCATGTTACCCCTTGTACCACCGCCGGAGTGACAACTATCTAGGACAACGGTAACGTTTTCTGTTTGTAGGGCAGTCATCAGCAAAAACAGGGTGTGTCCCATGATGTCTTGCACAGCCCCCCCTTTACTGGGATAGTCGGTTGGTAAAACACTATCCACTGGCACAAAGGTACTGTTGAGGCAATCGGAAGTGTCGCAGTCAGGGTCACTCACTTGAGAACCATGTCCAGAGTAGTGATACACCACCACATCACCCGGTTTGGCTTGCTTAATCAGGTGTTCCTCAAAAGCATTTAGTATCCCCTGCCGAGTGGCTTGTGCATCTGTGAGAGTTAGGATGTCTTTGGGATTGAAGCCAAATCGGTGAATCAGCAATTGCTGCTGTAAATTGACATCAGTAACGCACCCTTGCAATGGAGAATCTTTGTATGTGTTAATACCCACCAATAAAGCCAGCTTACGCGGTGTACCTTGAGCAAGAACACGGGCATAACGATTGCCTGCCTTGTAAAGCTCTAGCTGACTCAAACCCAACGTTGCCAGGGTAGAACCAGCAAACTGCAAAAACTGACGCCGCTTAATCCGGGACATAACAAATTTCTCCTGTTGCACGCGCGCGATCGCTGATTTTAAAGATTGGTACTCCCAAGGAAAACCTGTTTCCTCAAGAAGTTCCCAAAGGCTAAGGTAGGCTTGAATGTTTTAACTTTCCAAGCTTTCTTTACAAGCCGTTGCCAATTAGGATGAAGGGCAATATGGATAGCCCACTTGAAATGTGTAAAAATTGATAAGTAAGCAAGGGACAATTTGCTACATGTCAGAAGAATCACAAACCTCAGCCCAACTGCCACCTAGCAGTGAGATCCAAAGCTATTCTCTGACAGCCACTACGGAAAAGTGGTTTGAATATCCTGTGCGGGCGCACCCTAACCACACTGACTATGCTGGTATCGTCTGGCATGGCACCTACGTTGCTTGGATGGAAGAGGCACGGGTTGAGTGCTTGCGCTCAATCGGCATCGATTTTGCTGATTTAGTAGCCTTGGGATGCGATTTACCCGTCGTGGAACTTTCTCTACGCTATCACCGCCCGATTCGGATGGGCATGGCAGCGGTTGTGAAAACACGCATGACAGAGATGGAAGGTGTCCGCATCAATTGGGATTACCAAATTCAATCTTTGGATGGGCAAGAATTATACTTGACGGGTCGCGCTACGTTAGTCGCCGTTGACCGAGAGAAGGGCAAGATTCTGCGACAGCTGCCATCAGCAGTGAAAGATGCGCTGGTGAAGCTTTCTGTATAGAGAACCTGTTGCTCTAACTGAACTCAACCTGGGAGATGGGAGAGGTGTTGTAGGGATAGAGTTGAGATATGTGCAAAAGCGGAAGATGACTTTATCTGGGCTTTACGCCACTGGCATAGATGAAATAGTTTTCTGTCAATTTCACATCAGCATTAAACCCAACTTTAGATAGCTGCTGTGTGAGACTATCAGGCTGATAAAAAATCTTGACAACCTGAAACTCTTGACCATCGTTCAACTTTCGTGTATGACAGATATCTGTATCATTGCTAAGCGTGTGATTCTTAGCACTAGAAGTTGGCTCAAATCGAGAGTCAATCAGAAAAACTTGACCACCTGAGCGTACAGACTGCCAAACTTTCATCAGGAAACTGCTAAGTCGTTCTGGTGGTACGTGGGATAACCAGAAAGCAAAGAAAACTAAATCATATTCGGCATCAGGCTTCCAGGAAAATAAGTCCTGTTGCTGATACTCCACGCGAGAAGAGTTTAATTTTCGCTGATTAATCTCAATAACCTTTATCGAGGCATCCAGTGCTGTTATTTTTTCTCCTATATTCAAAAGTTCCTGTGTCCAAATCCCAGTTCCACAGGCTAACTCCAGGATATGATTAACCTTTCCCACTTGATTTAAAGCTCGACGAACAACAGCGACTTCATCGAACCAACGCTGGTTAAGCTCCGACCCGCGATCGTAACGCCCAATCCGATAGAACCACTCATCATACTCATTGGCTCTTGCATCGTAATAGGCAATTTGCTCCTCAATTAGATCTCTACTCATCCTAGTGCTGTACTCAAGCGTCCAAAAACTGATGGGTACGGCGATCGCCTGCAAACAGCTCTCGTAGAATTAAAATCGACCACTTACTGCCAATAATGTCTAAGGTGAACTGAATTGGGCATTTGATCTCTAGACACTGGTGCGGTTCCAACATGAGA
>DATNQP010000439.1:0-2396 GCA_036703965.1 Leptolyngbyaceae cyanobacterium | reverse complement strand
AAGCTCTAGCTGACCCGCCATCTGGTTGATGTTCGCTCCCAGCTGGGCAAGTTCGTCTTCCCCTTGGACTTCCAAGCGGGTATCCAGTTCTCCCTGACCAATTTTGTCCACCGCGTCTGCCGCATCCAGAAGCGGACGTGTTGCTCGGTTAGCGAGGAATGCCGCGATCGCACTCACCAACGCGGCTGTCACAAGAGTTCCGAGTGAGAGTAGCAGCAGTAATTGTCTCTGTGGCGCAAACGCGATCGATGTTGGTGTAGCAATGATGACTTGCCAATCCAGATCAGGTAAGCCTTCTAGTTTCTCAAACTTGGCAAAGGAGAACAGCTTATCACTCTTATCAAGCTGATCGGTAAAGATTGAACTAGTTGGCTTGCCTGCCGCTTGTAGTTTAGACAAGCCAGGAAAAATGGGCAGAGCATCTTTAAACTCCTTCTTCTTATCCTCACCTAGGAAGATTTTCTTGCTAGAGTTATCAACCAAATAATATTCGTCCCCCTCCGTACCGAAGTTTTTCATCAAATCATCCAAGCTTGAAACCGGCATGCGAGCTCGGATAACCGCGATCGTCTTGCCGGTGGCGCTATCTTTTACAGGTGCAGCGATGTTAATGATAGGTACTTCAGGATTCGCAGAAACTTTGGGTATGCTTGGATTAGAAATGACAGGCTGATCCGTTTTGAGCACCGCCTGAAAATACTCCCGGTCACTTTGGTTCGGGAAGGGGTCGCTTTTCGATTTGAGAATCACGTTGCCTTTGAGATCGATCAGGGTAATAACGTCATAGACCCTGTAATCCTTGATCAGGTTATTTAACTCTTCTTCCTGCTGTGCCAAAGGAATTGTTTTCTTTACAGTAGCATCCGTCAGAAAGTTCCGACGAGACAGTCCCTGAATATCACCATACCGCTCACGCATGAAGCGCTTGAGTTTGTCTTCCGCACCTACCGCACGTTGTACTTTGTTACTGGAAATTTGCTCAGTAATCCCTTGGTTAGCAAAGTAATAGGCAGTTACTCCAGTCAGCAGTACTGGGATGGTGCCGATGGCAATTGCTAGTGCTGTTGCTTTGGTTCGCAGACTTGCCAAGCGCCACCGATTGGGTTGCAGCAGTTGGAGAGGTCCTCCTTGAGTCTGAGTTCGAGGCTCCAGCTGTTTTGACGTAGACGATTTGATTGCTTTTTGCTCTGGGGAGGACAGCAGACCAAGAGAAGCAGGGGGAGAATGAGTCGCAGCAGTTCGTCCCTCTATGTGAAGGCTCTTAGAGGATAGACTGCGACCATTCTTATCGGCTTGGGAGGTAGGCTTGGAAGGAATCTGAGTCATGTGAGGAACCTTATTATTGCAATGAAAAGTAGGTAGTGGATTGTGAGTTGCTCAACGTGTGAGCAAGACAAAGGAGAGCCTTATCTCAAGTTGAGAAAGGCATGATTTAAAAGGGTGTAATTAAAAGTGCTAGTCAAGCCCAACTAGGGGTAGACATCCTGTTTGCCCTAGGAGACAAATCAACTAGATTTCCTAGAGCAGGCGACAGAGGCTGCTAACACGTTTAATTGCACCCTGATTCAGATGTTGAATTGGAATCAGTACTTACACACTTCCCCCCTTAAAAAGGGGGGTTGGGGAGGATAGACAAAAACTGCAATCTCTGCAACTCCGTCACTACTGGGTAATTCCTGGAATGAAATCTTTAAAAGTCAGCTTAAACAGATGACTTGGGCATCGCCGCAATAATTGCTTGACCTTCAATGATTGCCAGCATGTCACCGTTTGATTTCAACCAGTATCCGCGCAAAAATCGGGCTAGCTCAGGGGTTACAGTGGATGATGGCGCGGATTGAATCAAATCTGGATTGCACCACTCAATATCTTCGATCCGGTTTACGACGACGCCTATCATCTGGCTCTTCAGGTTGGTGGACGCTGCCTGGTTGGAAGCCTGCAACACAAGTGCCTTATAGGCTGAAGCACCGCTTGCCTGTTGGTACCAGGGAGTTAAGCCAACTAAGTGTCCTAAATCGACTATCCAGAGAATTTCACCCCGCCAGTTATAGACACCCATTACCCAAGCAGGCATTTGAAAAATGGGTACAATCTGGCTATTGGGAATTGTCAGTACCTCCGTCACTTGTTGAATTGGCAACAGGGCAGTTGTATTGGGTACAAGATGAAACCGCAAAAACTGTTCGGTTGCCCTTGAGGAGGTAGAGACGCGATTAATTGCCTCTGTAGTCTTTGGGGATAGGGAATTTGGGACTGATAAAGAGTTGGACATTGATTTTCAAGTCTTAGCTTTTGAGCAGATGTTTAACGGTGCGTAGCAATTCTTCCTGATCGACTGGCTTGGCAAGATAAGCATCGGCTCCCTGTTTCATGCCCCAAAACTTATCCATCTC
>DATNQP010000438.1:0-9965 GCA_036703965.1 Leptolyngbyaceae cyanobacterium | reverse complement strand
AAACTTTGATGTGTGGAATTGCAGGCTTTTCAGGCAGGTTTGATGGCTCTGTGCTAGAGAAAATGAACGCTGTGATCGCTCATCGCGGTCCTGATGACTTTGGCACTTACTGGCTTCCTGAAAAAAGCATAGGTCTGGCACATCGCAGGCTCTCCATCATTGACCTGTCTCCCCTGGGCCATCAACCGATGTGGGAGGTGACAGAAACAGCCGTCATTGTGTTCAATGGCGAGATTTTCAACTACCGAGAGTTAAGGGCAGATTTAGTTGCATCTGGGTACGCTTTCAAGAGTCATTCGGATACAGAAGTGCTACTCAATCTGTATCTGCGGGATGGAGAGGCTATGCTTTCTCAACTTAACGGAATGTTCGCATTTGCTCTGTGGGATACCCGCACAGATTCCCTGTTCTTAGCCAGAGATGGTATCGGTGTTAAGCCGCTTTACTACACCAACACCTCAAAAGGCTTTCTCTTCGCTAGTGAACTCAAAGCCCTACTGCAAGAACAAAGTGTTGAGCGATCGCTTAATCCCGAAGCTATCCACTACTACTTAGCTTACCTTTGGTGTCCCGCTCCTCAGACGATGCTCAAGGCTGTCAAAAAATTAGAGCCAGGGCAGGCTTTGCTCGTCAAAAATGGTCAGATTCAACGCCACTGGCAGTTCTATGATTTACCTTACGAGCAAAACATCCAGCCTCTATCAGTACGCGAAGCGGTAGAGCAACTACAAGCTCATCTCAAGCAAGCGGTTGAGCGACAAATGGTCGCAGATGTTCCTGTTGGAGCCTTTCTGTCTGGTGGTCTTGACTCTAGTTCTGTCGTGGCACTTGCCAAACAGCACGCTCCAGAGCAGAGGCTGCAATGTTTTACCATTGGATTCAAAGATCAAGCCTCTAATCAAGAGGGTTTCGTCGCTGACCTACCCTATGCACAGCAAGTCGCTAAACATTTAGACGTAGACCTCCACACGGTTTATGTTGGCTCTGAGATGGCAGAGCAATTGGAGAGAATGATTTATCATCTAGATGAGCCTCAAGCAGACCCAGCACCGCTCAATGCTCTGTTCATCAGTCAGCTAGCACGTCAGCACGGCATTAAGGTTCTGCTTTCAGGTGCAGGAGGCGACGATATCTTTACAGGTTACCGCCGCCACTATGCACTGATGCAGGAGCGTTACTGGAGATGGATGCCAAAGTTGGCTCGGCAAGGGTTGAGTCAGGCAGCAGGTCTGGTCCCTACTAATCATTCCCTAGGACGCCGCCTTTCCAAAGCTTTCCGCTACGCAGACTTAGAAGGAGACAAACGAATTGTCAGTTATTTTTACTGGCTCGATCCACAACTACAACTGAGTCTGTACAATTCTGATTTGCGATCGCTTCTCGCTTCAGTGTCTCCTGGCACTCCCTTATTGGCATCCTTAGCAACGTTGCCTGCCAACGCATACCCTCTAAACCGCATGCTGTATCTGGAGAGTAAGCATTTTCTACCAGACCATAATCTTAACTATACAGATAAGATGAGCATGGCTACTGGTGTTGAGGTGCGCGTACCCCTCCTCGATCCAGATTTAGTTGCCCTAGCGGCTCGTTTGCCGCTTACATTTAAACAGCGAGGCAGAACGGGTAAATGGATTTTCAAGAAGGCGATGGAATCTTATCTACCCCACAGCATAATTTATCGACCTAAAACAGGGTTTGGAGCACCAGTGCGCCACTGGCTTCGGCACCAACTTCGCCCCGTGGTTGAAGATGTGTTGTCTGATACTTCGCTGACGCAAAGAGGATTGTTTGACACCGTGGGAGTGCAACGTCTTATGGAGATGGATCGAACTGGGCTTGTAGATGGAGCCTACACAATTTTTTCGCTAATGTGCATAGAGATTTGGTGCAGGATTTTCATCGATGGGCAAAGGGGTTTTGAGTGAATACCGACAAAAAGGCTGTGCAGGATTTCTGGGACGCTGCTTCTTGTGGTGAAAATTTGTATTTAGCAGGCTGGACTAAAGAAGATTATCTAGACCAAGCAAAAATTCGTTATCAACTAGAGCCTTATATTTTAAGTTTCGCTGATTTTCCTCACTACAAAGACAAAAACATCCTAGAGATTGGAGTGGGTTTAGGGTCTGACCATCAAAAATTCGCTGAAGCGGGTGCGATTTGTGATGGGATTGACTTAACAGAGCGGGCAATTGACCATACTATCCGACGATTTCAGCTCTTTGATTTGAAATCAAATTTACAACAGGGAGATGCAGAAAATCTCCCCTTTGATGATAATTCCTTTGACCTTGTATATTCGTGGGGGGTGCTACATCACAGTCCTGATACCGTTAAAGCGGTTGATGAGGTTTTTCGGGTTCTTAAACCTGGTGGTCAGGCGAAGATTATGATTTATCACAAATATAGTTTTGTCGGTTACATGCTATGGCTTAGGTACGGACTTTTTAGATTAAACGTGATGACTTCCCTAGAAGAAATTTATAGTAAATATTTAGAAAGCCCAGGAACTAAAGCGTTCTCTGTAAAAGAAGCAAAACAACTATTCCAAAAATTTCGGTTTCTAGAAATTGACACGCTTCTGGGACATGCAGATCTCCTAACGTCATCAGCGGGTCAGCGTCATAGAGGCATTCTCCTTTCTGTTGTCCGAGTAATTTGGCCTAGGTGGATAATCCGGACATTTTTTCCTAAGTCGGGGTTGGTTATGCTGATTACAGCTAGAAAGTGATTTTTTATGAACTTGTGAAACCCGTGAAACCAATGATTCAGTTTTATCGTAGCTATAAAAAAGCTAAACTCACCGGCAATAGTCACTTAAACAAAAACAAAGACTAATGACAAATTTATTGCTTACTCCCATCAAATTGCAGTTGACTAAGTTTCGGGCAACGCTGAAAGCTAGTTTGCCAGAGCAATATATTCCTACAATTATTCAAACTTACTACAATTTAAGATCTTTAGCTTATACAGGTAACAAAGTGATTTGTCCTTGTTGTGAAGGTCATTTTCGTACATTTATATCATACATAACCTATGGAGGAGAACTGCAAGAAAACGTTATTTGTCCTAAGTGTTCATCTCATGAAAGACACCGTTTATTATGGCTTTATCTTAAAAATAAAACAAATTTATTTAACAAAAGATTAAAACTTCTACATTTTGCTCCAGAATATTATTTTGAAAAAACTTTTTTATCTCTTGAAAATTTAGATTATTATAGTACCGATTTAGCCTCACCTTTAGCCAGAATTAAAATGGATATTACAAATATTTTATATGAGGATAATTATTTTGATGTAATTTTATGTAATCATGTTTTAGAGCATATTCAGGACGATCAGAAGGCAATGAAAGAACTTTTGAGGGTTCTTAAGCCAGGAGGATGGGCGATTCTCCAAGTACCAATTGATCGGAATCGTGAGCAAACATTTGAAGACCCCAGCATAGTAGCACCGGAAGATAGAGAACGGCTGTATGGACAATACGATCATGTAAGACTCTACGGGAGAGACTATAAAGATAAGCTTGATCGAGCTGGATTTCAAGTAAAAGTAGATGGATATGTTAGAAGTTTAGGAGCTGATGTAATTCAAAAATATGGATTAGATGAAAATGAAGATATCTATTTGTGTACGAAGTAGATGTATATCAATAAACCCAAAAGATGAAAGGATAAAAAGTTAATCTGATACTGAACAGGAGAGAGTTGCTAGTCCTGAAGTTCCCTTAAATGAAACAAATCCTGCAATCGCTCAACACGGGTTTAACAGAAGTCGTCGAAGTTCCCTGTCCTCAAGTAAAAGCGGGTCATCTGCTCATCCGCACCTACAGCAGTTTAGTGTCTGCTGGTACCGAACTCATGCTTGTAGAATTCGGTCAAGCCAACCTCCTCGACAAAGCCCGCCAGCAACCTGACAAAGTACGAATGGTGCTGGATAAAGTCAGAACCGATGGACTCATCTCCACTCTGGAAGCCGTGCAGAGCAAATTGGATCAACCCTTACCGATGGGCTATTCCAATGCGGGGGTTGTAATTGCTGTTGGTGCTGGGGTAGAAGGATTTGCTGTTGGCGATCGCGTTATCTCCAATGGGCCTCATGCTGAAGTCGTCTGCATTCCCAAAAACCTCTGTGCCAAAATTCCCGATCGCGTTAGTGATGAGGCAGGTGCCTTTACCGTTGTAGGAGCGATCGCGCTTCAGGGTATTCGTCTCGCCCAACCTACCTTAGGCGAAGCCTTCGTCGTCACTGGACTCGGTTTAATCGGTTTGATTACCATACAACTGCTACAAGCACAAGGCTGCCGCGTCCTAGGGATCGACTTCGATCGCCAAAAGCTAGACCTAGCCCGAAAATTTGGTGTTGAAATAGTAGACTTGTCCCTTGGCGAAGACCCCGTTGCTGCTGCCGCCGCTTTCTCTCAAGGACGTGGTGTTGACGGCGTCCTGATTACCGCCTCCACCAAAAGCAATGAACCCATTCACCAAGCGGCTCAAATGTGCCGCAAGCGTGGGCGAATTGTATTAGTTGGGGTTGTGGGTTTAGAACTTTCACGGGCGGACTTTTATGAAAAAGAGCTATCGTTTCAAGTTTCCTGCTCTTACGGCCCTGGTCGTTACGACCCAGAGTACGAAGTGGGCGGTCAAGACTACCCCCTCGGCTTTGTGCGCTGGACTGCACAGCGCAACTTTGAAGCCATCCTGCATCTGCTAGCCCTTGGCAAATTAGATGTAGCGCCCCTCACCTCCCATCGGTTTCCCCTCGATGAAGCCGCAGCCGCCTACCAACTCCTCAGTAGTAATGAACCTTCTCTGGGCATCCTACTGCAATACCCAGAGAGATCGCATAGTGACCTACTTAACCCAACCATCCAGCTTCGCGAACGGGAGAGTTCCAACAACCAACAACCAACAAATCCAGTTATTGGTTTCATTGGTGCCGGTAACTACGCCAGCCGAATTTTGATACCCGCCTTCAAACAAACCAGCGCCCTCCTGAAAGCGGTAGCCACCAGTGGCGGCGTCAGTGGGGTTCATGCGGGTCGGAAATTTGGTTTTGGGCTAGCTACAACCGATACAAGCAGCTTATTCGCTGATTCAGAAATCAATACCCTGGTAATCGCCACCCGTCACGACACTCACGCCCAACTAGTCTGCCAAGCCCTCCAATCGGGGAAACATGTTTTCGTAGAAAAACCGTTAGCGATCGCTTCAGAGCAACTGGACGAAATTAAGTCAACTTATACCTCAGCCCTTACTTCTGGCAGCTCACCCTTACTCATGGTGGGCTTCAACCGTCGCTTTGCTCCCCAAATTCAGAAAATCAAAGCCCTCCTTGCCAGCCTTAAAGAACCCAAGGCGATGGTCATGACCGTGAATGCTGGAGCAATTCCCTTAGACCACTGGACTCAGGATGCAGCGATTGGGGGGGGACGCATTATTGGTGAAGCGTGTCACTTTATCGACCTTTTGAGATTCTTGGCAGACTCGCCGATTGCGTCTGTCCAAACAACGAGTTTGGGTGCAGCCCCCGGTATGGCAAGTGGGGATGATAAAGTTAGCTTTACTCTTAGTTTTGCTGATGGTTCCTTTGGCAGTGTTCACTACCTGGCAAATGGTCACAAATCCTTTCCAAAAGAGCGATTAGAAATATTCTGTAGCGGACGTATCCTTCAACTCGATAACTTCCGCCAGTTACGAGCGTTCGGTTGGTCTGGATTTAAAACAATGAACTTATGGCGACAGGATAAAGGGAATACTGCCTGTGCTGCCGCATTTGTCAATGCCATTCAATCGGGTCAAGCCGCACCCATTCCGTTTGAGGAATTAGTTGAGGTGACTCGTGTCAGCTTTGAGATTGCCCAAGCCGTAAGAAATCAGTAATTGCTAAATGAACCTGGGTCGTTGGTTTCGCACGATTAGCCAAATTCCACCGCGTCAGCTAGCAGCGCGAGTCCGTTTTGAAATTATGGCGCGATCGCTTCCTCGTTTGCCACTCCCACTAAGGCGATCGCTAGCGCTGGGTAAACCTACTGCCACTCCTCCCTTACGTCAGGGTTATCTCAACTCACTAGAACTTCCTGACCTACCCAACCATTTCGCACCACCTCAAGAAACCTACACCCTCACCTTTCTCAATGAATCGCGAGAACTCGATTTCCCCATAACTTGGAATAGTCCAGACTATCCACGCCTTTGGCAATTTAACCTGCATTATTTTGATTGGGTACGTGACGTTCTCACAAGTGCCTATCAACAGGGAAAAGTCGATGAGGTTAGCCTCTCCTACAGTTCAGATGAGGCAGACCTAGCCCCCCTAGCCCCCCTCCCCTGTCAGGGAAGGGGGGAACCCGACTCCCTGAGTAACAAAGCTGCTCCTTTTCCCTCCCCTTGTAGGGGAGAGTTAGGGAGAGGTGGAGAGGGGTTGGGGGAGAGGTTAACTGAAGCATATTGGCTTAACCTCAGTCAGCTCAAGCACTTCATCTCTGACTGGATTAGCGCCAATCCTCTAGGCTATTTCGATGGCTGGCATCCTTATACCACATCTGTGCGTATTGTCAACTGGACATTTGCGACCAGAGCTATTCCAATGCTCGCTGAGCCAGAAATCCTTGCTTCCCTCTGGTCTCAAATTCAGTATTTGCATCGCCACAAAGAGTATTTCGCCGGTGGCAATCATCTCCTAGAAAATCTTAGAGCCTTGATTGTTGGGGGTTTGAACTTCAATCACTCTAGTGCGGAAGAAATCGTGCAGGTTGCTCTAGGTGAACTAGAGCAGCAGCTAGCCATCCAAGTTCTGCCGGATGGGGGTCATTACGAGCTTAGCCCCATGTATCACCTGATCGTGATGAGCTTAGTTGCCGAGTCTGTTGCCTGTCTACAGACTGCCGGTTGGTCTGTGCCTGAAAGAGTTAGCGCTCCCCTGCGGCGAATGCTGCAATTTGCTCAAGGTATACGCTTGAGTAATGGCGCTTATCCTCTCTGGAATGACGCTGCCTACAATGTCATCAACCCCCTTGATGAGGTAGTCAGCTGGGTAAGTCAGCTTTTGGGAGAACCCTCAACGCATCCGACTGATGCTTTGCATGAACGCTTACTCAGGGCAACTGGTAATACTGTTCGGTTAACCTCTCCCCTAGCCCCTCTCCACTTCTCCCTAACCCTCCCCTACGAGGGGAGGGAAAAAGAGCAGCTTTGTGACGGACAGGAGAGTTCAGCTCCCCCCTTCCCTAGTAGGGAAGGGGCGTTAGGTCTGTCTGCCCCGAACAGTACTGGGGCAACGGGCATCTCGCCGATAGACTTGCAAAAGCCAAAATCTACCCCCCTCACTCCCCCCTTAGTAAGGGGAGAAGCAGTGAAGAATCCGGCTCCCTCCCCTTACCAAGGGGAGGGTTGGGGAGGGGTTCCCACCAATTTGGCAAGAAGTCCAATCACATTACCCTCCTCTAACCCAGCAGGAGAAGGCAGTGCTACTAGCAGCCATTTTCCTGATTCCGGTTACTACATCCTCCGGAACTCCAATGGTCTAGAACTTGCCTTTGATTGTGCTTCACCTTGCCCAAAGGAACTACCCCCTCACGCCCATGCTGATTGTTTGACAATAGACCTTTACTACAAGGGTCAACCCGTAATCGTTGATACGGGTACTAGTCAATACGGTAGTGGTGCGATTCGGTCTTACGAGCGCAGTACCTTGGCACACAATACAGTGGCGTTGGCGAAGCCTGTCGGCAGGACATTCGTCCATCAAGACCAATCTGAAATTTGGGGGAGTTTCCGAGTCGGTCGTAAAGCCCAACCCTTTAACGTTAAATCTGGCAATTCTCAGGGATGGCCGTGGGTGAGTGCTGCCCATAATGGGTACAGTGGAACCCCTCTCAAGGCTGTACATCAGCGCTGGGTTGGTTTGGGAACTCAAGAAATTGTTATTTTGGATTACCTTGAGACTGCACTCTCTACCCAGTACACTTCGACACTGCACTTTGCCCCTGGACTGGATCTGGTTTATTGCCCAGAGACAGAGGAATATTCCTGCCAACTGGATACAACAAGCTTGTATATTAAGCTTCTAGGCATGGGAGCCGATGACCAGGTGAAATGGCTTGATTCTGATACCTCCCAATCCTGGTATGCCCCTGAGTTTGGACGGCGCTCCCCCCGTGGATTGCTGCGAATTCAAGGTTTATTGCCACCTACGGGTAAAACCATTTGTATTTTAATCACTCTGGACTCTCGTCCTAACGTTACGTTTGAGTGGCTCAGTCGCCAAGGAAAACTCGATTTTGAGGGCGGATTGTGCTTAAAATGGCAGTTTTAGGACAGCTGTCTAGAGCGGTTGTCAATTGGGTTCAATTCACATCTTGCACCAGTTGCCCACAGGTTGAAAGAGAGAGACGTTCCGGCGGTTCGGCAAAGCTGTTCCCGAAGGGTACGTCTCTACGAATAGAACCCAAAAAAGGGCTATATGCTGGTATTTGGTATGAGTAGTCCAATCTTCCCAAGCAGTCGGATGGGTCGGATTAGATAGTAGAGGAAATAGAGAGAGCGGGGTAATGGCAGAAACTGCTGGTCTTGAAAAGTCGGATTGATAAAACGAATTACCGGGACAAGACCGTAGCGGTAGAGACTCCCCACACAGTAATGAACTTTGTCCTGGAGGCGTTCCATCGCCGTGAAATGGAAGCTGAACTGTTCAAAGCTAAAGCCTTCGGTCGGGCTTCCAGCTTCACAGAACAGTCGTTTGTGTACATGTGGGACGAGGGACTTGCTTTGTGAGTCAGCCTGAATTCTTTGATGAACTGCCTCTGGCAAGGCTGCTCCTAGGAACTCGCTGGCGAGGAAAAGACCCAGTAGAAGCATACGCTCACAACCCAGTTTTCTAGCTTGTTCCATCAGCTGTTGCCAATCCATCTCCTGATGAGCGCGAACAAGTTCAGCAACATCACAAATCCATCCCAGCCGTTCCCAAAGGTGCTTGGTTCCATGTACGCAGAGAATCAGGAGCAAGTCTTCTGGTCGGAGGTTGAGTACTGTTGTGCTAGCAAGGGATACTGGTTGAAGACGCGACCACAAGCGCTCAAAATCGAGTGGGAAGGAGAAGAAGTGCCTAGTGGTAATTCGCTGGTGAAGATCGACACAGACCCTGCCATCATTGCCTATCAGCGTATAATCGTTGCGGGATTGAATGTGAATTGTCTCCTGTGCGTCGATTAACAAGTACCGCTGAAGTGTTGGTGCTGGTTGGTAGTCGTGGGAGATGAGCAAATCCTTGGTTCTCAGGAAGTCCTTAGAGTGAACCAGGATATCTAGGTCGCAGAACTGCCGGAGTGCGAGGTTGCCATAGGCTGAAGCGGCGAGGATAGGTCCTTTAAAGGGGATAGCTTTGATGTCGTGGGTCTCGAATAGATTTAGGAGTTTGAGCAGTTCCTTGGTCAGAAATAGGTTGTGTAAGGCGTTGGTGTGGAAATGACTCCGAAGCTGGTTCAGGATGGTCTTTGGAACGGCTTCAGGGCCGGTGGTGTTTAGGTTACAGTACAGGAGTGGTATTACCCCGTGACGGCCTGCTGTTTGGATTAGATATGCCCAGTCGATGTCTTGCTGGAGCAAGGTTCTAATGCGTTCAGCTGTTTCAGGGTCTATGTGGGTTCGGGCACCGCACAGAAGCAGTTCGACTTCCGGGCGATCGCTTACCGTTAGTGTTTTAGTAGATAATGGGAGTAAGGTGGTCATAAAGCTTTCACCTGTAATTTTGAGCTTGGGTTTCAAATAACTGGGCATAGGTGCCGCCCAGCTGAATTAGTTCGTCGTGAGTGCCGCTTTCGACAATTCTTCCCTTCTCCAGTAAGTAGATGCGGTCAGCCATTTTGACGGTTGATAAGCGATGGCTGATGAGAATAGCGGCTTGATCTTTGATAAGTTGGCGGAATTTTTTAAACACTTCGTATTCCGCTTTTGGGTCTAAAGCACT
>DATNQP010000437.1:0-9700 GCA_036703965.1 Leptolyngbyaceae cyanobacterium | reverse complement strand
TCTGGGGTTTACAAATTGATCGAAGAAGCTTGTCCGTAGATGCCCTGACAAGTTTTTCAGTAGATTCCCTGATGCCGAAAACGAAATTTTAGCAGGAAATAACTGTTTTCAGTAAATTCACTGTTGATCAGAGTGATGATGTTAGCAGATTTTTTAGTATATCGTCAGTACAGCCAAGAGGTTAGATTGATTTTGTAAAAAAATGTCAATAATACTCCAATTATCATTGACACTTAAATACATACGTGGTATCAGATTTGGTGGTTTTGAGCAAACTTAAGAAAGTGCTGAAACTAGTGAGGAGAATGTGCAGCGACTCTGCCATTAGACTTAGCGATCGCGTTGCCCAAGCCGCTGAAAGTTCGATTGATAAAACGAACAATGTCAGCCAGAGAGTCGTCAATAAGATCAGACGGCCTCCCTGAGTCTGATTTTGTCCTTCAGTCATGACCTGAAGGTAGCTTATGGCAATTACTCAAACATTAAACGAATTCACTATCTCTTACTTACCACTTACTTCGTATCTTGGAGATGTCTATTGTTTGTGAAGACCAGCTTTTCGCTTTACTACTACACCAAAAGCAACCGCTACTAATAAGCCCATAAAATTAGAGGGTTCAGGGACAGGTTTAGTAGAACTTGCTGAGATGCGGTAGATACCGTCGTTCCAGTCAGCTATAAGTACGCCCTCTGAGTCTGCGAGGATGGCAAGTGGATTCTCAAACCCATCAGCGATTTGCTTAACATCGCCCGTCCTAGGATCGACCAAAACTACGTCACCGTAAGTTAGTGAATAGTCGCCATCAGTTTCTACCAAAGGACCTTTGTTGAAACGGGTAATAAAAGCCTTGTTCTGGTACTGAGAGGGTAGTTCGTTGCCCTTGTAGAAATCAAATCCGTTAGCAGAGGCGGACGGCCCTAGGCCATCAGGATTGCTAGGGTCATACACACTGAATGACGTGGTGTAAAGGTTATCAAATGTTGTAGATTTAACAAGGTTATTCGGATTGAAAAAGCCTGCTGCTTCTGCCTCAGGGTTGTTCCTCCAGTTGCCGTTAGCATATCCATAGTCTGCTTTTGGCGACACCTTGAAAAACTGGTCGTAAACATCATTACTAAAGTCAGCGTCAAGTGAATCATTCGGATGGAACGTGCTTGTGCCATTACCATTAGAGTCCGAGCGGCTGTAGTTGCTGGTCATCCATAAATTGGCGTCGGCGTCGAAGGCAATGCCATAGGGATTTCTAGCTCCTGACGAATGGACGATCAGTTTGTCCAATGCTTGCGAGGTATATGGAGTGCCGTTGGTGATAAAGTCCAAATCACTCAACAGATTGCCGTTCTCGTCTCTCAACTGAGCAGCATTGGGTGTGCTAGGCACCTGCGTTAAATCTTGAATCCATGAAATTGATCCACCGTAGGAGGTCTCACCTTTTGAGTCAAGAGGCTGGCTAAAAAGCTTGGTAAACTCTCCGTTAATAGTCCGGATGCCGATTCCTAGGTAAAGCGTATTACCCTGAATTTGAATCTGGTCGGCGGTATGGTCTCCTGTAGGGATACCCTCGACAAGATTCACATTGGTTTCCCCAAACTCACCCCATTCACCATTGTTGTTGTCATCAGTAAGTCGGACTAGCTTGTCGAAGGCGCTGAGATACATCGTGCTTCCCTGGAAACCGATTCCCAGACCGCTGATATTCGCCACAGCCTTCTTGTCGCTCAGTGTACCAGTGTTGGAATCGTAAGCGAAGCTAGATACACCTTGATTATCCGTTATCGCATAAAGGCGGGCATCAGGGCCAAACGCCATCTGTGTAATTCTGCTGGGAGTAGTACTGTCAAATAAAGAGCCGCTGATCTTATTGATCTGGAGATCGCTCTGGTAAGCGGGAGTGATACTAGCGGCGTTGGCTACAGCAGGAAAGTAGAAGAAAGCTCCTGCTATGATAGACAGGGATTTCCAGAGCCAAGATTTATCAATTCTTAAGGTATAGTTAGCCATATTTTAGAGCCTCTGTTTATTTAGCGTGAGATCTGGAACGAAGTTGATTTTGTTGCAGATACTTTACATAAGTAAGTTCTGAGCAGAGTGATTAAATTGGCGAATAGTACAAACCTTTATTTGCCTTGATCAATATTTTTCTATGCCAGTGCTTCTTTCTGATCAGTGGTTTTTTATTGAAAGCAACAAACGGGTTAGGAAAGAGAGTGATTATGACATTAGCCACTAAAGATAAAGTCAAAGAAAAGTAAAACCAGCATTACATTTTGCTTATGCAATATATAAGATGATTTAATCTCAACGGCAATATATTACCAGGCAACACATGCCATGCCACTACCGTTGAGTGTGGAAATTTACTGAATCTTTAGAATAACTAGGTAGATTGTAAAGTTTGAGTGAAGGAAACCTTTTTCTTAGTAGGTCTAGTGGAAAATCCAGAATCTAATATCAGCTTTCTGGCTTCGCAGTAGACTGTTTAACGATAACTTCTAATGAAGAAGCCTTAACTTATGAGACATCGCCAGAAGCGATCGCCAAGCAAAAGGTGATGTTCACCAACCACTGAGGAGGGATGGAGTTATGACTAAGGCCAAATGCTAAAATTATTCAATTCTCATTGCTTAGTTGTTAGTCTTTAGGAGTTTCGCTACCCTAACAACCAACAATTTAGAGGCTCACAACTTATGCAAAAACTCTCTACGGCTAATCAGGTTGCGTCTCTCAACTCTGTTGACCTAGATGCCCTCGATATTCGATTACTGGTTTTGGATATTGATGGGACGATCGCTGGTCAGTCCAACGATATCCGGGAACCTGTGAAGCAGGCAATACGTTCAGCTCAAGCGAAGGGAATTCAAGTCGCGATCGCTACGGGGCGGATGTATTGTTCTGCCTTGCGCTTCCATCAGGAAGTAGGTTCCACTCTACCGCTGTTGGCTTACCAAGGAGCGTGGATTCAAGACCCAGCTACGCAAAAGATTCACCAACATTTACCCGTCTCCCGCACCACGGCAGAGCAACTGTTGGATCACTTTGAAAGTGATGTGCTGCGATCGCTTCTCTCTGTTCACTTCTATATCAATGACCAGTTGTATGTCCGCCAAGTGACGCCAGAAACAGAAATCTATGCCCAACGAGCCGATATTCAGCCAATTCCTGTCGGTGATTTGCGTAAGGTTTTGAGCTTTGAGCCGACGAAGGTTTTAGCTCTCAGTGACGACACGCTAATTATTGACCAACTCTTAGGCAACTTGCGAAAGCAATATACTCCAGCAGAGCTTTACCTAACAAAATCTGTGGCAACCTTCTTTGAAGCGACGAATCCAGCGGCCAATAAAGGGACAGCGGTACGCTACTTAGCCGAGGAGATGCTGGGGCTAAATGCCCAGAATGTAATGGCAATTGGCGATAACTTTAATGATGTTGAAATGCTCGAATACGCCGGTTTAGGTGTAGCGATGGGAAATGCACCGGCAGATGTACAAGCGATCGCCCAGTGGGTGGCTCCCAGTGTTGAACAAGATGGCGCAGCAGCGGCGATTGATGCGTTTGTGCTGTAAACTTCCGGAGGAATAAAGTCTTTGCGTCAGGAAGGGAACCGACGACTGGCCGTGTTTCGTCTCGGTTCCCTTACTGGTTCGCTCCTCACACATTCAGAATCATAGTGGAAGTTGTTTAATTTGTCACTACCTTTTTAAATATTTTTTTATTTCTCAATAAAGAGTGGGGAGTCCTCTTCCCGCCGCACAAATTGGGAGGTGGGGAGTTCAAAAGAGGAAAATCCCCGCTTCGCACTCAGAAACTCTGTAGTCCCCACTCCTCAAAGTTCTATTGGCGCGGGTACACCCAGATAGTCTTGTAAGAGTGATCGCAATAACGCTTGAGTGAGTACCACTAATCCCAATCTCGCCTGAGCCAGCTTAGGAGTCTGGCTTTTCACCTCCCCCCAAATGCGGCAACTACTGTAGAACCTTTCAAAGACGATACTCAAGGCAGTGGCTAGTTTTACCTCACTCAGTTGACCTTGGTCGCTAATGACATCTTGCACATCTAATATCTGGGCAATCAAACGTCGTTCTGCTGGATGCACCAAGCGTAGTAGTACTTGCCCTCTATCGGCTCCTTGGTCGTCGTTGAGCCAGGGAATTGGGTTTGGCTCGACAAGTTGCCAACTCACAGTATTAAAGTCCAAGTCCCTCAATTTGATTAAACCCTGAGTGTGAGCCAAGCGTAAGAGCGAACAACAACGGGCATGAGCATACTGTACTGGAAAAAATTTATCAGGACTTACGCACTCCCCCCAACCTTGGGGGGCGTCGTGGTGGAATGCGTGAGTCCTGTGTTGTAACCAAGTGGCTAAACCCCAATCGCTCAGCCGAAACTCTATCCAGCCTGAGGACAGTACCTCAATGCTGAAGTCTAAGCAGATTTGACCAGTAGTGTCCTGGTTAATTGTTAAGAAAGATGCCACCAGCTGATGGGCAATATCGAGGACTGGCAACTGCCAGAGGGGTGCAAGCTTGAGTGCGATCGCTGAGCGATACAGCACAACAGTATCATCTGGCAGACGGTACAGAGGAATCATCTCAGGCCGCAGTTCAGCGCTGCCAGGTGTATCAGCTGGCGCAATACCCATACCGGATAAAGAGCAAGCGTTGCATCCTGTTAGGGTTATCGCTATTAAGAGTTGTTGCTGCAACAGTGGCTTGATTGCAGCAGAATTGTTCAACAAACTCACACTTAGTGACCGATAGTTGCAAGTATTTTTTGCTACTTCTGAGTGCATGTAAAATCTAGAAAAACTAGCGTTTCCATCACGCTGCTGCTTATGCATTCATCATCCTCCGTATCAGAGGCATCTCGACCTTTTTTAACCTGGCAACGGATTCTTGACTGGGCGCAGGAACACTACCGTTATCGAACTTTTGGCAAAGATGAACGAATTCCCGCCCGTGCTGGGTTGTTGTATCTGGTACAGCGAGGGGCAATCCGCTTGGTAGGTACTGCTCAAGTCAGTGCGAAAACAAGCAAGACTGTGTCTCAATTGTCGCAGCAGACAACAGAGGAAGCGTTTTTAGGCTTCGTTGGTGCTGGTCAGCCCTTTGAAATTGTGGCGCAGTCGCCATTTACACTTTCGGCTTACTCTCACGTTGACCAAACTTCTGTGGTATGGATGTACTGGAATGACCTGGATAACTGGCCTCATTTCCGGCGGGAGGTTTTAGATGCATTTCGATATCAGCACCAGCGCAAGCTCCTTTGGCTGAGTACCTTGGGACAGCGACGGACAATTGACCGACTATTAGGATTTCTAACATTATTAATAGAAGAATTCGGTGAACCTTGTCATGATGGTTACTGTTTACCGTTCCCGTTAACTCATGCACAAATTGGCAGCGCTATTGGTTCCACCCGCGTGACTGTAACCCGCTTGATGGGTAAGCTGCGCCAACGTGGACTCATCGGCACCCAAGGGGATAATTTGATTTACTTACCCGTTGAGTCAGTAGGAACGACAAGCTAGTGCAAGAAGGCAAAAGGCAGCACTTCGACACGCTCAGTGACCGGGCAGAAGGCAGAAGGAAAGAAAGGTTATACAGTAAACCTTGTAGCCTTTTTCAACTGGATAGTTATTTCCGCCACGCTGCACTAGTGCAGGTTGGCAGAAATAAGTGATCACTTAAGAAGGGGCGGGAGGCAAGAGGCAAAAGAAGTTTTTAGAACTGGAGGGAAACTTTCGCCGCGCTGCACTAGTGCAGGACGGTAGAAGTGTTTGACTACCTCAAGGAAGATCAGGGAGAGAGGAAGATTTTAGCGGGTCAGTTATTTGTGCGAGGTTGCACTACCTTTTCTGGTTCATTCATGGCAGCACGGTAATACGCCCTAGGATAAGTGTATTCAAATCACCAGTTAGCATAAGGTTAGTCTTGCCAGGATTGGGTTTCCCATTCAATACAAACGTTTGGATGTCCAATGTAAGACACTTTCCGTTACAACGCGAGTGTGGTAGCAACCACTAAAGGAGTTGACGTAATTGTTTAGCCTTAACTCCCGTGATACCCGCTCAATTTCATCAACGTTGAGCAGTTGGTTCCAGCAATGTAGTCCAATCCTCACGGTAGTGGTACTCATCGTTATTGAACTACTGGACAAAACCTTATTTAAAATCCCCAACCCTGCTCCTCTCTATCTCCCAGCCGTTGTGTATACGGCTTTCAGCGGTGGGTTGCCCTCAGGGTTGGTTAGTGCTGGGATTACACTACTCTACGCCGTCTATTATTTCTCCACTCCCGGACAACTCTTCCACTATAGCGACGACAATCTCCGGAACGTCATCATCTTAGCTGTAACTACCCCTGCGATCGCCATAATGGTTGGTATCTTAAAGCAACGGGTGGAACGACTTGCTTGCGAACAAGTAACGCGCAAGTCTGATGAAGCTAATCCCCAAAGTTTCCGCGACTTCGTACAAGCACTCAACGTGATTGTTTGGGAAAGAGACTCTGCTACTTCCCGATTTATCTTTGTTAGCCAACAAGCTGAAGCAATCCTTGGTTACCCTGTTGACCAATGGCTAAGTGAACCCAACTTCTTGGCTAACCATCTTCATCCAGACGATCGAGAACGAATTGAACAACAATATCGTGAATGCATTTTAGAGGCAAAAAGTCAAGATATTGAGTTTCGGGCGATCGCGGCTGACGGTCATCCTGTTTGGCTACAGGACAACGTGAGTGTGGTCAAGGATGCCGAAGGGCGCTTGACTAAAATTACTGGTCTGATGGTACATATGAGCGATGCCTATCGGCAAGCTGGGCAACGCCAGCAGGCAGAGGAACAATTAAAACGGTATCAAGTTCTTTCCGAACATAGTCGTGATATTGTTTTATTTGTCCGCCTTGATGGTCAAATCATTGAAGCTAATAATGCTGCTATTCAGGCTTATGGTTATGATCGCAGCGAGTTGCTTTCTGTAAAAATCGATACCCTAAGAGCGCCACAAACTCATGCTTTAATAGCTGAGCAAATCGAGCAAGCAGACAAGCAGGGCATTTTGTTTGAAACAATTCACCGCCGCAAAGATGGAAGCTTCTTTCCTGTAGAAGTTAGCGCCCAAAGCACGGTGATTGGTAAGGAAAAAATTGTCTTGAGTATTATTCGAGATATTACTGAGCGTAAGCGGGCAGAGGAAGCGCTGCGAGAATCTAATCGCCGCATCACAAACATTCTGGAGAGCATCACTGATGCGTTTGTCGCCTTAGATCACCAGTGGCGGATTACCTACGTGAACCAGGAGACGGCGCGGCTCAACGGGCAAAAGCCAGAGGACATGATTGGCAAAACCCATTGGGAGCAGTGGCCTTGGTCAGTAGGCACATTTGTTGAGAGGGAATATCGGCGAGCAGTTACTGAGCGGGTGGCTGTCCATCTTGAGATACTATACGAGCCACTAAACATGTGGTTGGAAATTCATGCTTATCCTTCCCAAGATGGTCTTAGCATTTATTTTCGGGACATCACGGAACGCAAGCAGATAGAGCAGTCCTTACAGGTCAACCGCGATCGCTTAGACTTGGTGCTTCAGGCATCGCAACTCGGACTTTGGTATTGCGACTTACCATTCGACAAACTGGTATGGAATGACAAGTGCAAGGAGCATTTTGGTCTGACTCCAGATACTGAGGTGACAATCGACTTATTTTATGCACAACTCCATCCCGACGACCGGGAGCGCACAAGGACAGCAATCGATCAGTCCATCGAGCAGAAGAGCGGCTACGATATCGACTACCGCACGGTTGCTCCTGATGGACAAGTGCGGTGGATTCGCGCGATCGGACGAGGCTTCTATGATGCCACTGGTAATCCCATGCACTTTGACGGGATTACGGTGGATATAAGCGATCGCAAACGACAGGAAGAAGAGCGCTCACGAGCCTCAACTCGTGAGCGGCAGTATATGCGCCGCTTGCAAAGGCTGGCTGAGGCATCTGTTGCGATCAACTCAACGCTCTCACTGGACGAGATACTAAAGCTAATCACCGAACAGGCTCGCGAGATTATCGAGGTACACCAGTCAGTCACCAGTATGTCGGTGGACGATAACTGGGCACAAGCAATTAACGCTGTCTCCCTGTCAGACAAGTACGCCCAGTGGCGACAGTATGATGAGAAGACTGATGGCTCTGGCATTTATACCCTTGTATGTCGTATGCAACGTCCCATGCGGATGACTCAAGCAGAGCTAGAGGCACATCCAGCTTGGCGGGGTTTTGGCAAGCATGCGAGTAACCACCCACCCCTGCGGGGTTGGCTGGCTGTACCGCTCACGATGCGCGATGGCAAAAACATCGGTCTGATCCAGCTCTCCGACAAATACGAGGGGGAATTCACTCAAGAAGATGAAGCCATCCTTGTACAACTGGCTCAGATGGCATCGGCGACAATTGACAATGCACGACTCTACCAAGAATCTCAGCAAGCCAATCGTCTCAAAGACGATTTCCTCGCTACACTGTCTCACGAATTGCGATCGCCCCTCAACGCCATGCTCGGCTGGCTCACTCTACTTCGTACCCGCAAGTTTGACGAAGCGGCTAAAACTCGCGCCTTGGAAACCATTGAGCGCAATGCTAGGACACAGGCACAGCTCGTTGAAGATATTCTAGATGTCTCGCGGATTATTCGGGGTCAACTTCGCCTGAATGTCCGTCCAGTGACGCTAGTTCCCGTGATCGAGTCAGCGCTTGATACGGTACGACCTGCCGCTGATGCGAAAAGCATTCGACTCCAATCGGTGCTTGACCCAGCAGCAGGTCCCGTTTCAGGGGATTCAGACCGCTTGCAGCAGATCATCTGGAACTTGCTGACAAACGCCGTTAAGTTCACACCTAAAGGCGGACGGGTTCAGATTTGTCTGGAACGCATAAACTCCCATGTTGAAATTACGGTAGCAGATACAGGTCAGGGAATCAGCGCTGAGTTTCTCCCCTATGTGTTTGACCGTTTTCGTCAAGCTGATGGTTCGATTACCCGGTCATATAATGGCTTGGGACTGGGGTTAGCGATCGTGCGCCACTTAGTTGAACTGCATGGAGGAACCGTTCATGCCGAGAGTCCGGGTAAAGGACTTGGGGCAAGGTTTACCGTAAAACTGCCGCTTATGGCTGTTACCACCAAAGATAGTGAGCATGAGCGGGTGCATCCAACCGTGGGAGGCAGAGTCTCCTTCGAGAACTCCCCAAGCCTAAAGGCCTTGCGGATACTGGTGGTGGATGATGAGGCTGATGCTCGCGAGTTGCTCATCCAAATTCTCAAAGAGTCTGGGGTTGAAGTTGTAGCCGTTGCGACCGCAGAAGAGGCGATAAGAGTGCTAACTGAGCAAGCTTCGCGTCTGGATGTATTAGTCAGCGATATTGGTATGCCGAATCAGGACGGCTATAGTCTACTGCGAAGAGTGCGATCGCTCCCGCCAGAGATGGGAGGACAAATTCCAGCTGTGGCACTAACCGCCTACGCTAGAACTGAGGATCGTAGAGCTGCCTTTTTAGCAGGTTTTCAGTCCCATTTAGCCAAGCCAGTTGAACTTGCTGAATTAATTGCGGTAATCGCAAACCTGACTGGACGAACCGGACAAGTTTAACTATCCCATTTCACTTTAAGTGTGATACCAAATCCGCTTGTATAGCCCCCCTT
>DATNQP010000436.1:0-5091 GCA_036703965.1 Leptolyngbyaceae cyanobacterium | reverse complement strand
GTCATTTGATTGAAAACTTCTTTGCTAGACTCAAGCACTATCGAGCGATTGCAACCCGGTATGACAAACGGGGTGCCAACTTTCTGGGCGCAGTTTATCTCGCTGCTTCTGTCATTTGGCTCAATTGATGACACGCCCTAGCAGTTGAACTGTGCAGTCATGTTCGTCTATGGCGTTAAGTTTTGCTTGTTGCGCTGGCGTCAGCCGGTTGTAAA
Source organism: Leptolyngbyaceae cyanobacterium (assembly GCA_036703965.1). Classification (GTDB taxonomy): domain Bacteria; phylum Cyanobacteriota; class Cyanobacteriia; order Cyanobacteriales; family Coleofasciculaceae; genus DATNQP01. Next base: position 4,876 of record DATNQP010000436.1, on the reverse strand, counting down.
TCTGCATGAACTCCAAATAAGAGTAGTCTTCCATCAGGGCCTGCAGTTCACCCAATGTCTGCGCTGCTAGCATTGCTGCCTTAAGTTGTGCGATCGCTTTTCTATCGCTCATATCTAGAGGTACCTGATTTTCTGTATTCAACGTGTTCGCTATCCCTCCCCTGGTTCTGCGTAGCAACCAGGGGAGGGATAGTGGGGCGACGGAGGCTTCGACGTGAGCGCTCACGCCGAAGTCCGAACGGTACCTCCGTCGCCCAAGTCAACAGCCTTTGACATGAGAAAGTAACCTTGTAGAGCGTTTGACAAGTTGAACTTTGGAGACAGAGAATTGACCAATACGATGCCAGTTGATGTCGTAGACAGACACCTTTTTCTGTTTCTCCACATATCCACCAATCCATCCGATATAAGACTGCCCAGCTTTTTGGGCTTTTACTTTGTCACCAGAGCCAAACCGTTCGGCGTTCGACTGAACTTCGACAGGCTCAGTTACCGCGCTCACGCCGAAGTCTGAGCGCTCACGTCGAAGCCCAAAAGGTGTGACTGTGCCGCCCTTGCGTTTACGGTGTTCGGGATGGCTTGGAGAACCTTTGACTGGATTCTCGAAGTGAAGTTGTCGGCGATAAAGTTGTGGTCTGGATATCACTGCAAATGGGCATCGGGTCAACTGGATTTCGCCTACCCAATGACCACCACGGGACTTGTTGCCAACCCAGTCTTGCCATTTAATAAAATGACTAGCAGCTAAAGCAATTCCGTCATGAGAGTGCGTTTCAGGAGTAGGGTTTCCTTTGTTGGTTTTGTCTTTTGCAAGTCCTAACCACTGCCGGAGATTAGAAGTTTGCCAACCTAACTGAGTCGTCGTTGGACAAAGTTCTGACAACCACTCCACCATGATTTTCTGACCTACCATTGCGGGGGAAAAGCTTTTACTTCCCCGCGCCTCAATTCGCTCATAAACGATGTGGGAGACAGGATAGAGCTTGAGTAGTTCAATGACCACTCGTAACTCCATCTGTTTGTTAGCTCGGATACTGGGAACAAGCTTCTTTTGTCTACGATTGTCGAATCGTTTCTGACGATGGCAGCGTTGATTGTAGGGAATCTTGCGGTTGATTCTGCGTCCCCGTCTAGCTCTCCTGAGTATCCGTCTTGTCGTCATCTTTTTGGTGACTGACTTGAACGGCAATTGAAGGTGGGCTTTGAACAATGTCGCTTTCGCTGAAACTAATCCGATACCCGTAAAAAGTTTACCTGGGTCAATGCCGAGGGCAATGTCCTGAGTCGCCCTGCCTGATGGTTCAGATAGTAAACGCACTCCGTAGATCTCTAAATCATTCCGCACCTCTATTGCCTTGCCTTGCTGCACCCATCGTCTAGCACGACTGCTTTTTGTCGGCATGGATGGGCTTCCGTCTGGGTTTAGAACTGGAACTCTAATTGTGCTTGACATGGAGATAATCCTTGCAAAACAAGTTGTATGTTCCTTCCCACAATTCAGATAGGATGTCCTTTCTACAAGCACTCTCGAACAAAGAGTTTGAAGCTAATCCGCTTTAGGAAAACGAGCGGAAGTTCGTGCCTAACTGAATCTCATGTGGTAGACAAGACTTACGCTTGAAGATTGTTCTCTTCAAGCCCCACCCTCAACGAAGTATGGTGGGGTTCTTGACTCTAAACAATTCTGATGTCCCATACCTCAGATTGACACATCAACTGGCGTACCATTCAATTCCCTCAACTCTCCTGCACTCTGACTACTTAAGGGCAGTGTAACCGTAAATGTTGTCCCCACTCCAACTTCACTCTCTACAGCAATCTGACCCTTGTGAATATCTACACATTTTTTGACGATTGTCAACCCCAGCCCTGTTCCAGAGATAGTGCCAACATTACTGCTACGCTGGAAAGCATCAAATAATTGCGCTTGGTCTTCGGGGGGAATGCCAATCCCTTGATCTCGAATGCAGAACGTTGCGCGATCGCGATCGCAAACCAGGTCAAATTGGATAGTACCCCCCTTGGGTGAGTACTTGATCGCATTTGAGAGCAAATTGGTGAGGAATTGCCGCAGCAGTTTTTCATCCAGATACGCTTCCCTACATGAACCTTGGCTATTAAAGCTGATGCTGTGTTCACTCTTCGTTGTAAGTTGTAATTCTTCCACCAGTTCACGGCAGAACGTTACCAAATCCAGCCAGGAAGGGTTAAACTCCAGCTTCCCCACCTCAGCTTTGCTAATCAGCAGTACATCACTGACTAGCTGAGTTAGATGGTGAACTGAGCTTTGAATCCGCTGAAAATGACGCTGCTTTTTCTCCTGGGGCCATTGATGGCTATAGTTTTCGAGTAATTCTGTAGAGGAGAGGATGGTCGCTAGTGGGGTGCGATATTCATGGGAAACGACTGAGATAATGTTGGATTTGAATTCGCCGAGTTCTTTTTCTTTAGCCAAAGCGTTACGAAGTTCTTCTTCTAAGCGCTGACGTTCGGCAATTTCGCATTGCAGATAGTGATTTTTTTGCCTTAACTCATCGGTTTGCTCTTCGACGCGGCGTTCTAGTTCTTCATTGAGCCGTTGCAACTGCTCTTCACTGTGACGTAGCCTCTTCAATGTATGGGCACGCTCGATTGCATGACGAATTGCACGAACCAACAAGTTACTATCAATCTTGCCCTTGACCAGATAGTCTTGCGCCCCCTCCCGTAATGCTTCCAGGGCGATGACTTTATCATTGAGACCTGTTAGCACCACAATTGGCAAATCCGGTGCAGCCTGATAGGTTTGTGCAACCGTACCCAATCCCTGTTTGTCAGGTAGTGACAAGTCTAATAGCACCACATCAAAGTGATGTTCCCTCAGGCAGGTGAGCGCTTCTTTAAGCTTTTCAACATGCACCAGTGACCACTGAATATCGTCAGCTTCGTCGAGAATTTCGCCGATTAGGTCAGCATCAGCCGGGTTATCTTCTACCAGAAGAATCTTGAGAGGTGCATTGTCCATATTTGTTACTCCGAGGGCAGTTTAACCAAAGCTAGCCAAAACTCCTCAATTAGCTTCACCACAGATATGAACTGCTCCAAGTCAATCGGTTTGGTAACGTAGCAGTTTGCGTTCAGTTCGTAAGTCTTGAGAATATCTCGCTCAGCCGCTGAGGTGGAGAGAATGACAACAGGGATGCGTTTAAGGCTGGGGTCTGCCTTGATTTGCGCTAGAACCTCACGTCCATCTTTTTTGGGCAAGTTGAGGTCAAGCAAAATCAAATCGGGACGGGGTGCCTTGGTATATTTTCCCTGCCGACGGAGGAAGGCTAGCGCTTCTACGCCATCTTCAACCCAGTGCAAGTGATTGAGTACCTTGCCGTCACTGAGAGCTTCTTCAGTTAGATCAGCATCACTGGGAGAGTCTTCTACAAGCAGTATCTCAACGGGTCTAATTGTAGTGCCAATATTCATGTGGGTTTATTACCTGGTTTGTGGGATACTAAAGTGAAAGGTTGTGCCGACTCCCGGCGTTGACTCTACCCAAATGCGCCCTCCATGACGTTCCACAATCTTCTTACAATTGGCTAGACCAATTCCATTGCCGGGATACTCACTGCGGGAATGCAGGCGCTGGAAAATCATGAAGATGCGCTCAAAGTACTCTGACTCCATGCCGATGCCATTATCGCGGACTTCAAAAGCCCATTCGTTTTCCCTTTGCACTGCCGAGACATGCACCCGTGGTGGCTCCTCGCGGCGAAACTTAATGGCATTGCTGATCAGATTTTGTAGCAGCTGAATCAGTTGCGTTTCATCACCCATTACAGTTGGCAAGGGTTCATGAGTCACTACAGCATTAGTCTCAGCGATCGCGACCATTAAATTATCCCGAACCTGACTCAGCACCGCCTCACAGGCAATTGGCTCCAACTCTTTAGCGCGTGTTCCTACCCGTGAAAACGAGAGCAGGTCGTTAATCAACTGCTGCATCCGGGTGGCTCCCTCTATGATGTAGCCGATGTACTTATCAGCTTTGGCATCTAGGTTGCCCTCGTATTTCCGGGCGAGGAGCTGTGTATAGCTATTGACCGCACGCAGTGGTTCTTGCAAATCATGGGAAGCCACATAGGCAAACTGCTCTAGTTCCCGGTTAGAATGCACCAAACTCGCATTGGCTTCATTCAGTGCGGCTGTTCGTTCCTGCACTCTGGCTTCTAGCTCTTCATTGAGCTGTTTAAGTGATGCTTCTGCTTGCCTGCGCTCAGTAGTTTCCTGCTGGATGGCGCGGTACACCAGATAAAACGCTAACAGGTTTAAAACTATTCCCAATAAAAATATCAACTGTCCTCCGTGAACAGTCTTCTCTCTTGCCTTTAACCAATTTTGTAATTGCTGATTTGTTTCTCCTTGCATCTGCTCGATTGTGTTTCGTATCTGATCCATTAGCACTTTGCCTTGATTGGTCAAAACCATCGACACTGCCGCATCAAATCCCTGATTCTGCTTCAGGTCAATTGTCTGCTTGAGTTCAACCAACTTTTGGGCAATTAGGGGTTTGAGACTTACAATCTGTTGCTGTTGGTAAGGGTCAGCTACCGTTAATGTCTTTAGTTGTTCAATTTGCTGATCGATTTTCTTGAGTGCAAGCTTATAAGGCTCTAAGTAAGACTCTTGTCCAGTGAGCAAGTAACCTCGTTGACCCGTTTCAGCATCCTTGACAGAGGAAAGAACAGATTCCAGCTTTTGGAGGGTTAGCCGACTCTGAGCTACCCGTTCGGTTGTTTCTTTTTGCTGAATGAAGCTCCAGTAAAAGAGACCATTGAGTCCAACTAGAATCATCGAGCCTAGTCCCAGCAACACTGTAGTCTTCTTCTCAACAGACCATTTTTTT
>DATNQP010000435.1:0-13046 GCA_036703965.1 Leptolyngbyaceae cyanobacterium | reverse complement strand
AACCTATCGATTGAGGCTCTCTCTTCTTCGGTAAGTGTATCCTCTAACATTGCCGCCATTAGTCCATATCGATCAGCCAGTGTAATTTTTTTAGAGCTGCTGACTTCAGCGAATAAATCCGAGATAGCATCAGGCAGAAGGCGAACTTGGACGGGCATCGCATAGAAAAGAACTCTACACTTTCAACTATGAATCGTTTTACAGAGGTAGGGGATACGGGTCAGACCCCCTGGGAGAGTAAAACTCCTGAACTCCTGAACTCCTGTATTCTTCTTGTTGACTAATGTACCGGCTGATAGAAGCCAACCGCTAATGTGAGGCAGCAAACTATATTAAGGTAAATCCGCTCATTGAACTAAGAATCTCACCCCTTTGAGCGTGTGGAGTCGCAATAGGAAATCCCATGAGCCAGCAAAGCAATGTACCAGACGACACGGCGGTGCCAGTTGATGGTATGGGTCAAGCCGAAGCCCATAAAACTAAAAAAGCGGCAGCAAAAGCAGAACTCCACGCCGCCAAGCTAATGGCACCGGAGAAAATTGTTGTGGACAATCCGCCACCTGAACCCAACTACCCCCGCTATCGAGTTGAGCCAGGAAAGCGGATTAGCTTATCTGCCTTCGATCCGGATGCCTCCGAGTACTACAAGAAAAAGAAACACGTTGAAGAGGAACTTGAAAAACAGCGTAACCGGATTCGGAATCTACAAGAGCGTTTGTATGCCGAGAACCGGCGCAGCCTACTGATTGTGCTACAGGCCATGGATACGGGTGGTAAGGATGGCACAATTAAACATGTTTTTGGTGGGATCAACCCCCAAGGCTGCCAGGTTTGGTCGTTTAAAAAGCCCAGCGATGAAGAATTAAGCCACGACTTTCTGTGGCGCTACCACCATCGCGCCCCGCAGCGTGGTATGATTACCATCTTCAACCGCTCCCACTACGAAGATGTACTGATTGTGCGCGTCAAGAATCTAGTACCAGAGGAGGTTTGGCGAGAGCGCTATCACGTCATTAATGAATTTGAGCAAATGCTCACCCTAAGCAATATCACAGTAATCAAGTTTTTTCTCCACATTTCCAAAGACGAACAGAAGCGACGGTTAGAGAGTCGGTTAGAGAATCCTGATAAGCAATGGAAGTTCTCTAGTAATGACATCAAAGAACGATACCTATGGGATGACTACCATATAGCTTTTGAGGAAGCGATTAATAATTGCTCAACTAGCTATGCTCCCTGGTATGTTGTGCCTGCTAACAAAAAGTGGTATCGCAACCTAGTCATTGCCCGCACAATTGCTGACACACTTGAGGCAATGAACCCACAATATCCAGCTGCGGAAAAAGGCTTGGAGAATATTGTAATTCCTAATTAAATGAACCGATTGGCTGATTGATAGATAGGCTTCTTTAGCTAACAATTTGAGAGTTGGAAGATAACTTAGGACTTACGCGATCGCCCCCCATGCCCCCAACTTTGAGGGAAGTAATCTAGTTCCTCTTTATGAAGATTAGAAAGCCGGTTGGAATCACTCTGGCAGTTGTTCTTTTAACATTCCTACTCTCTGTTGGTGCTGCTACTGCCAAAACTGAGTCATCTGCTCCTCCCCAAGCAACTCCTTCGCCAACCCTATCGAACCCGTTTTGGGAAAAGCTAGAACTTCTGCGAGAAGACAAGCAACTTCAAAAATTGGTTGAAGAAGACCTGGAAAAAAGTATTGCAATCAGAGAGCAAATTCAAACGGAAGTTGACCGTGCTTTTGGTCACACTACAACTATCCTAAATGTTTTGCTCGTTTTACTAACTTCGTTCCCAATTTTAGCGGCGGCTGGTATATGGTTTATCCGTCGCAGTGTTATTAGCCAGATTGTTGCTGAGACGAGAAAGCAACTCCAGGAAGAAGTTGAAAAACAACTGGAAGAAGAAGTAGCCGCAGAATTCAAAAAACAAACAGAGGCTTTTAAACAAGAGATCGAACGGTTAAAGTCTGAATTTGTGGCTCAACTTTCTCAATTAAATAATCTCTTTTTAGATGCTCAAAAAGAGAAAGACAAAATTATTCAGGAACTTTCTCAGATTACACCTTCGCCAGTGCGAGAACCGGTTACACCTGAAATCCAACAAAAAATTCAAGAGCTAACCAAACATCTTGAACTCTTAAAAGCAGCAAATCCTCAACTATTCTTTACCGCTAATGACTACGTAGAGCAAGGAAAAGCGCTTTACTTTGAAGGTCGCTATGATGATGCGATCGCTTCCCATGACAAAGCCATTCAAATTGAGAGTGATAACCCCAGAGCTTGGTTTAGCAAAGGTGCTGTACTAACTAAATTACAACAGTATCAAGACGCGATCGCCTGTTACGATCGAGCCACTCAAATCAAACTAGACTTCTCTGAAGCTTGGTTTGGCAGAGGCACAGCACTTGCTAAATTGCAACAGTACCCAGACGCGATCGCCTCTTATGACCAAGTCATTCAAATTAAACCTGATTTCTATCTCGCTTGGTTTGGCAAAGCTCGCTGTCATGCATTACAAGGCGATATTGAACTCGCGATTGAAAACCTGCAACAGGCAATCAACCTCAATGCAGATAAGTGTAGAGAAACAGCAAAAACTGACCCTTCTTTTGACAACGTTCGGGAGGAAGAGCGTTTTAAGCAGCTGATCTGGGATACTACCGAAACACTATCCTAATACTATTCCACATTAAGTTTGATACAAATGGAGAGCAGGGGAAGCTAGGGAGGCTGGGGCAGCAGAAGAATCACTTTTGGGTTAAATCAATAATCAGGTCAAAGCGAAAATTATCAACTAAATCAGCCAAAGCTAACTTCAAAGCCTCATGCTGCTGGGGAATTTGCTCCATCAGTGCAAGAATCTCTTCATCCTGGCAACCTTCTGCCGCTCGGTGCAGCTGCCTTAGCCATTCAGCAGGCATCACCCCAAGCGCACCAGGAGTCAGTTCCTCAACCCTTCCTTTTGGCTGGGGTCTAGTTAGCTTATTTGAGTCTTCGTAAAGATAGCGCACCCCCAGATGATGAGCAATTTTTTCAAACAGGATATCCTCTTGTAGGGGTTTACGAATAAAGTCATCGCAACCCGCCGATAAAATCAGCGAACGATTCTCCTCAAAGGCGCTGGCGGTTAGAGCAATAATCACACAAGCCTGACCCTTCAAATGGGACTTAATCTGACGGGTTGCTTCATAGCCATCCATCACCGGCATCCGCATATCCATCAAAATCAAGTGCGGTTCCCAACTCTCCCATAGGGCAAGCGCCTCCTGACCATTTTCCGCTTCCCGCACCTCAAAGCCAACGGACGTGAGGAGCTTCACCAACAGCAGACGAGACACTCGTGTATCCTCGACGAGTAAAATGCGATAGGCAACTTGATCAGGAGCTAACCCAATCACCCGTTCCTTTGGCTTTTGATTGTGAAGGTCAGTTGGAGTGGTCTTCTTAAGCAGGACATCAAAGGTAAAGGTGGCTCCCCTACCGAGAGTACTGCTAACGCTAATATCTCCCCCCAGCAGTTGCACGAATTGGCGGCTAATCGGTAGTCCTAAACCTGTGCCTTCGCTGGCTTGGTGACCAGTGGCAGTTTGGGTAAAGGCAATAAACAACGAGTCGATGTCTTCTATTGCAATGCCAGGACCTGTGTCCTCCACCTCAAACACTAGGCGGTGAGAAGGGGATGAAGAGTGAGTTTTGAGTTTTGAGTTTTGAGTGAGAAGATTTATCTGAGAAGTTTTTGGCTTCACCCGCAGCGTCACTCTCCCAGATTTGGTAAATTTGATCGCATTGCCCAGCAAGTTAATTAGCACCTGACGCAATTTCCCTTCATCGCCGAGCACATATTGGGGAACATCAGGAGTTCGCTCGAACACCAGTTGTAGGCCCTTAGATTGGGCTTTGAGGTGGAACATCTCTCGGAGACTCTCTAGCAGGTGATACAGGTCAAAGCTAGTTTCATTGAGGCTAATTCTTCCCGCCTCAATTTTGGACATTTCCAGAATGTCGTTGATGAGTGCCAGTAAGTGCTCGCCAGAGTGCAGGATGATGTCGAGATGTTCCTGCTGCTCAGTAGAGAGGGAGCGATCGCGATTCATCAGTTGGGTAAAGCCTAAAATGGCGTTGAGGGGGGTTCTCAACTCATGGCTCATATTGGCAAGGAAGGTGCTTTTTGCTCGGTTGGCTACTTCTGCTGCTTCTTTGGCTTCCTTGAGTTGAGCTGCCTGCCTTTGAGTCTCTTCGAGTAATTCCGCCTGCTGCAAAGCGACTCCCAACTGATTGCCAATCTGAACCACAATATTGATTTCTGCGGCTTCCCATTGACGGGAACCAGAATTTTGATAACTTGCCAGTAATCCCCAAAGTTTACAGCCACAGAAGATGGGGACAGTGATGTAGGCTCTGGCTTGAAATTGCTCCAAGAGGTTGATGTAACAACAATCAAACCCGGCTTTGTAGATGTCTTGGACAACTAGGTAACTTGCGCCTCGGCTGTAGGCACCACCTTGGGTTTCTTGCAGATAAGTATCCTGCACAGGCTCATTTTCGATATCCAAGTTTTTCACGACGCAACTTTCGTTTTCCAGAGCGTTCTGTGTAAGATTGCGGTGATTCTTTTGTTCGCTGAGCAGAGAAATCCAGCCACTCGCCACCGACTCGGCAACAAACTCCCCACTCCAGTCGGGATTGAAACGATAGACAGCAACGCGATCGCATTTGAGAAATTGCCGCAGTTCTTCGGTCGTGGTATCGAAAATCGTTTCAATATCCAACGTCTGGCGCATCTTTTGCACCACTTGGGCGATCGCACGTTCCTGTTTGGCTTTTTTGAGCAATACCCGCTCTATCTGCTGGCGCTTTAGCTCTGCGGCGGCACGGGCGGCAAAAATTTTCAGAATCGAGTCTTTGCTCGCAAGGATGCTACCGCGTCCCGCTTGCTCGCTTCGCTGTGCCCGCCTTCGGCTAACGCTAACGTGAACCATTGGCTTTACATCCAGCACTGCCATTAGACCTAATATATTCCCGTCGGAGTCGTGCAGTGGGATTCCTAAGTAACTTTGGGCGTTTAATTTAACTAAATCTGGAGCGTCAGGAAATAAGGCTTGTAGGTCTTGGGGGTAGTAGCACGTTGTCCCATTGATGACATTTTTACCGGGAGCGACGAGATCGTACTCGCTGTTTTGGGCCCATCCTTCACCTTGCCAAAAGGCTAAGGTACGAATTCTGGTAGGCGCTGACGCTCCTGACGGACGCTCACTGACTCTTGCTACATCTGACGGTGACGCTACCGTTGCATTATCATTCACCCACTCAGCAATCAAGGCGTAACGAACTTGCAGTACCTGAGCCAGATAACGGACACAGGAGTGCATGAAGCTCTTGCCTGTAGCAGAAGCTGTTCCCTCAACAATCAGTCGCAGTGCTTCTTCCCTGTGCTTGCGCTCGGTAATGTCTGTAACACGAACGAGATGCATCTGATGACCAGCTACATGAATTTGCTTGACTGCTAAGTTGCCCCAAAATACCTTTCCTTTTTTGGTTACATATTCCAACTCCCGGCTCCAAAAGCCTTTGAGATCGACCTCGTCAACGATAGAACTCACTTCTTGTGCTGTCAAAGATTCCTTCTGAAGGGTCTTCCCCTCTATGTTGAGTAATTCCTCCTTGCTGCTAGCTTCAAACAGTTCCACAGCACGCTGATTACAGTCTGCGATCAACACTGTTTCAGCATTTACTAGAAAAATCGCATCAGCCGATTCATTGAAAATCGATTCCAGTAAGTCCTTAGAGCGGAGAATTTCTGCTTGTGCAAGCTTACGAGCGGTAATATCGCTAGCTGTGCCAGTTGCCCCGATTACATTTCCTTGCTCGTCCAAGAGCGCGATCGCATTCAACAACAGATGAATCACTCTGCCGTCTTTAGCCAGATGTGTACTCTCATAATGGAGCAATGAGTCTCCCCTGAGAATGTGCTGGAAAACCTCCAAATCTTTGGAAATTTGTTCAGCTGGTAGGAAATCAGTAAACGGGCGACCGAGCATTTCTTCAGGTTCGTAGCCATGAATCTTTTTGACCGCCTGATTGACAAAGGTAAAACGTCCCTGGCTATCAAGTGACCAGATCATGTCCTGGGATGTCTCAACGAGGGCACGATATTTCCGCTCACTCTCGATCAGAGCGGCTTCTGCTTGTTTGCGCTCAGTGATGTCCGTATTCGAGCCAACCATTCGCACCGGCTTTCCCTGTTCATCCCATACAGCCTGTCCCCGACCCAAAATCCATTTATAGGTGCCATTTTTGCACCGCAATCGATGCTCCACCGTGTAATAGGGGATTTTCCGCTCTAGGTAATCTTGTTTAAGGGCAATCAATCGGTCAAAATCATCTGGATGGATGCGGCTCGTCCATTCATCATTGTCGATTTCTATTTCGTGGTCTTCATACCCCAGGATTTCCTTCCAACGGGTAGAACGGAAGGTTTTATTGGTATCGATTTCCCAATCCCATATCCCGTCATTGTTGCCCTTGAGCACTAACTGCCAGCGTTCTTCACTTTGTCGCAATGCCTCTTCTGTCCGTTTGCGATCGCTGATGTCGTTAGCTGTGACAATTAAGCATGTTTGTTCATCAATGTCAATCAGTTCGGCGGATAACAACACTGTCCTCACCTCGCCTGACTTAGTGCGGACATCAAGTTCCTGGTTACGAACAACTCCCGTATCTTGCACAAGCTGGATGACGTTGGCAGGGTCTTTTAAATTGACCCAAATATTTAGTGTAGTGGTGGTATGACCAATTACCTCTTCTCGCTCATAACCCAAAAGCAAGAGAAAGCTGTCGTTCACTTCGATGAATTGTCCATCTCTGAGTCTGGTAATTGCGATCGCAGTAGGACTAGCAAGAAATGCTCGTGCAAACTTTTCTTCTGAGGAACGCAAGGCGGCTTCTGTGCGGTTACGTTGTTGTGCTGCGATCGCCAAAGAAATTAAATCAGCGACGGAGCGAACAAAATTCTGGTCTTCGGGTGTCCAATGACGAGAAGCGCCGATTTGTTCATTACATAAAACTCCCACTGTCTCTCCGGCCAATCGTATGGGTGCATCAAGCATCGACATGATGCCTAGGCGGGTTAAATAAGAGTTGAGAAACTCTTGGGTTCTAGGGTCTGTATGGGCGTTGTCTGCTACAATCAGTTGCTCTTGGCTCAATGCTTGAAAATACGCCGGATATCCTGCCACTGCCAGTTCAACCCCTGCGCTATGTTGGTTAAGATTCCGCTCAAATAGGTCAACACATTGGAGTTTGGTGCCTGTTGAGTCAAAAAGCCACACACTGACTCGTTCAACTCCCATGTTCAGAGCCGTTGCTTCGGTAATTTCCTTAAGAGCCGCTTGCAAATCTCCCTGATTGAGTGCCTTATTTCTGGCTAGTTCCATCAACACAATGTTCTGGTTGCGTAGCCTAATGGCGCTCTCTTGCCGTGCTACTTCTGCCTGTTGACGCACGCGAATTTCTTCTTGGAGTCGTGCAGTTTGCTCAGTGAGTTGCTTAGAAAGCCGACCAATACTCAATTGATTTTCGATACGAGCCAAAACCTCTTCTACTTGAAATGGTTTGGTGATGTAGTCTACTGCACCAACTTCAAAGGCTTTTACCTTATCGAACACTTCATGCAAAGCACTGAGAAAAATGACTGGAATGTCTTTAGTTTGGGAAGAGGCTTTCAATGTTTGGCAGACTTCATAGCCATTTAGTTCCGGCATCATGATGTCCAGCAAAATCAAGTCAGGAGGAGATGACTGAGCCGACATTAGGGCAAGTTTGCCGCTCGGTGCAAGCCCCACTTTATACCCTTGTTTAGACAAAATCTCCGTTAACAGGTTCAAATTGGCAGGGGTATCATCAACAACTAAAATACTTCCTTTTGATGAGGTAGCTGACTCCTGACTCATGGTTCACTTACTGTTGGTTGCGTTAATGCTAATAGCTGCTCAAACTGAAACTTGTTAACCAAATCGGCTAAGGCATTGGCAAGAGGGTCGTTTTCTTCGCGAATTTGAGTGATCAGGGTCAGCATCAAATCTAAATCGCCCTTTTGTCCGTTTCTCAAGGAAAGATATCCCACTAATCCCACCGACCCGACGAGTTGTAAGACAAAGGGAACGATGATGACGGTTCGCACGGAAAGCTTGCCAGCAACCTTAGTAACAACTTTTTTTATAGTCTGGATCGATTCAGAAAGACGGGAAACTGAAATAGTTGACATTATGTAATAGTTGCTCATTTTGTAATTTAAATGCAAGAGCAGCTTAACTTCAAAAAAGAGAGGTTCTAATTAGAATTGAAGGACTTTTTGATTTGTTCTCCCCTGTACCCTATTTTCTGGGAGGTCAAAGTAGATCGTCAATCCAAAATCTAAAATTGCAAATCTAAAGAAGATGCTACTAGACCCCAATATCCGCAATCCTATTGCAATTAGCTTAGGCGCGATCGCAGGTGCCCTGAGCCGCTACTATCTCACCTTATGGTTCGCCAAAACCTTCGGGACAGCTTTTCCTTATGGCACCTTTTTCATTAACCTTAGTGGCTGTTTTGGGATGGGCTTCTTCGTCACCGTTGCCTTAGAACGAGTGGCAACAATTCCTCCAGAGGTGCGATTGATGATTACCACTGGCTTTTTGGGTGCCTACACGACGTTCTCAACCTATGGATTAGAAACAGTTACACTCCTGCGCGATCGCAACGTTCCTGCCGTTAGCATTTACTGGCCAGGCAGTGCAATACTCGCAATCCTGAGCATTCAGCTGGGCGTCATCCTAGCCCGCTTCGGAAAATGAGAGGGATGGAGCGAGAGTTTGTCTATTTTGTCGGGATTGACCTAACAAAATATACTTGGGGCAGTCCTTGTATCAAGGGCGCTGACCTGAAGGGTACAGCGCGGGACTTATAGCTCCCCCAAACCCCTACAAATAGTTAAAACATCGGACTGGAGTTTGCCGTGACTGAGAATCTGATTTCCCTCCAGACCTTATCACGTAGTGAAATTCGGCAGTTGGTTCGTACCCAGCTGCAAATGCTGCTAGAGCAAGGGAACCTCCAGGGAGCGAAGCAATTACTGGTACCCGTACAGCCAGTGGACATTGCTGAAGCGATTGAAGGGTTACCAGAAGCGATGCAAGTGATTGCGTTCCGCTTACTTTGCAAAGCCGAGGCGATTGAGGTGTATGAGTACCTCGACTCTAGCGTTCAGCAGGCATTAATTGAGGAATTTAAGTCTCAGGATGTCCTCGATATTGTTGACAAAATGTCACCAGATGACCGCGCACGGCTATTTGATGAATTACCGGCAAAAGTTGTCCGCTGTCTAGTTGAACAACTCAGCCCACAGGAACGCGAAGCTACAGCGTTGTTGTTGGGTTATGAAGCAGATACCGCAGGGCGAATTATGACGCCTGAATATATATCTTTAAAAGAAACGTTGACTGTTGGCGAAACACTGGAGCGGATTCGCAGTTTAGCCAAGGTAACTGAGACAATTTATTACCTCTATGTCACGGATGGGGCGCGAAGCTTGAGTGGGATTGTCTCATTGCGCGATTTGGTAATATCCCAGCCCCAGCAAATCCTTAGTGAAATTATGACCCGTGATGTAGTCTATGTTCACACCGATACTGACCAAGAGCAAGTGGCACGGCTAATCCAGCGCTACGACTTTCTGGCGGTGCCAGTGGTGGATCGAGAACAGCGTCTTGTGGGCATTGTTACGGTTGATGATGTGATCGACATCTTGGAGAAGGAGACTACCGAGGATATCTATGCCTTGGGAGGCGGTGTTCAGTCAGGGGGTGACAATTATTTTCAAACAAATTTGGTAGTAGTGGCTCGTAAACGGGTTGTCTGGTTGTTCGTCTTGCTGCTCACCAACACGGTTACCGGCACAATTATCCGATCGCAAGAGGCAATCTTACAGCAAGTGGTGACGCTAGCGGCGTTTATCCCTCTGCTCACGGGAACTGGCGGTAATGTAGGTGCCCAGTCCTCGACGGTGGTAATTCGTGGCTTGAATACCGAAGAAATTCGTGATCTGGGCGCTCCCCAAGTTGTCTTGCGAGAGGCAGTGGCTGGCATATTGCTGGGAGGGATTCTGGGGACAGTAGCGACGGGCTGGGCATACTGGCTACAGGGAAATTTTTATGTTGCTTTATCCGTGGGAGTCAGCCTCGTTGCGATCGCGCTTCTTGCCTCTGTAGCCGGTTCGGCACTGCCGTTTTTGTTCCGTTCCCTCGGTTTAGATCCAGCGTTGATGTCGGCACCCTTCATCACAACAGCGGTTGATGTCTTAGGTGTTCTCATTTATTTCAATATTGCCAAGCTGATGTTGGGGCTTTAGATCAGTTTTGAGTTAACTCGTATACCAATTTTCTAGGAAGATGCGCTTAATATTCGCATCTGAGAGCCACGGTCTAGTTAGGAGGCTCCCTCTATTAACCTGGCTGTTACAGAGAATTTGGTATTACTAGCCGTTGCGAGTCAGAACTGTCAGATGTTTTATCACCGTCTACAGGTTGTAGAGTATATCTTCATTGCTGGTTCTGTTGTCGGATGCATTCTGGCAGTAGCGTCGGGGCAGCTAATCTATGCCGTGGTGCCATTGTCTATTTCTCTGTTGCTGAACCTGATTAATCGTCTTCGCTTTGAGCAACGAATCAAGCGTCGGCTGACAAACGCGATCGCTCAGTTGCATCGGCAAGTCCTAGAGGAGAGCCACGCCCTACAGGAACAACAACTTCAAGACGCGATCGCTGCTCTAAAGGCTCAGCTCCCTGAGTATTTTTCCCAGCTAGACGCTATTGACTCTAAACCCAGCGATAGTAGTATTAACCAACTCAGAACGCAATATGTCAGCTTAGAACAATCCCTGAGTAGTGTCGTGCAATACCTGAATAGCTCGTCGCTCCTCGAAAGAGTCGAGCATTTGGAAAAAGCGATCGCTTCAGCTACCGTCCAAACCCCAGGAATTCATCGCCAGTTAGCCAACAACTGGGAGCGTCGCCTGGAGGAGATGGAACAGCGACTCCACGCGATTGAGTCCGAGGACGCCCAAGCGCCACTGACAAAAGCCGTTACCGAACCATCGCTGTTTCCAGGGATGGTGAAGCCCTCGGATAGCCCACAAGGAGACGAGGCTTCGGCTGTTGATGGTTCATGGTTCATAGTTCATAGCAATGAACAAGACGCTCCTAACATCGCTACCGCTTCCCTATCAACTATGAACCGCGAACAAGATGGCAGGGGCGGCTTCCCCCCTCTCCTACGAGAGGAGGAGGCTTCCTCTCCGCCTTTTGTGGAGTCTGTACCTGTAGAATCACCAAGTTTCTCATCTCCACCGCCAACCTGGAGTCCAATACATACCCTAACGGGGCATTCGGATTGGGTTCGTGCCCTTGCCATCAGCCCTGACGGGCAAACCCTTGCTAGTGCAAGTTTTGACAAAACAATCAAGCTATGGCAACTGTCTACGGGACAGCTCACCCACACCTGCTCTGAGCATTCCAAGGGACTCCTTTGTGTGGCGATCAGTCCAGACGGACAGACCCTTGCCAGTGGCAGTTTTGATGAGACAATCAAGCTGTGGCGTCTGGATACGGGAAAATTGATTCATACCCTTACGGGTCATACTGGCTCAGTTCGGTCACTCGCTATTAGTCCGAATAATCAGCTCCTCATTAGTGGCAGTTTTGACAAGACCATCAAACTGTGGGAGCTGGAGACGGCAAGACTCCTGGGGACTCTGACAAACACTGAACCCGTATCAGCGATCGCTCTGACGGCAGATGGGCAAACCCTTGCTAGTGGTAGCGTTGATGGCATCATTACCCTGTGGCAGCTCTCTGCTCCTGATGCAAGTGTAGAACCGGCTTTAAGATGCACCCTCACAGGCAATTTCAGCTCGGTTTGCTCCCTCGCCATTAGCCCAGATGGTCAGCTCCTTGCAGCTGGCTGTACAGATGGAAATGTCAAGTTATGGCAGCTAAATACGGTCGAGCCGTTGAATATCCTTCAATGTCACTCAGGACCCGTGATGTCGGTAGTTTTTAGCTCGGAGGCACAAACCCTATACAGTGGTGGTGCGGATGGTACGATCAAAATCTGGCATTTAAAAACTGGTAGTCAGTTGGGCGTTCTGGCTAATGATTCAACTGGCTCAATTATGTCTATCGCCACTAGCCCTAACGGTCAATTAATCGCTGGAGGTGGTGCGGATAGCAATGTGAGGATTTGGCAACGTAACCAGTGACAATCGCTATGTCAAACAATCGCAGCGGACTCTTCATTGCAGAATATATCTCAATCGCTGGTTCAGTCGTGGGAGCAATTTGGGCAGCATTTTCCCAGCAGGCTATTTATGTGCTAGCGCCAGCCGTATCTGCATCACTGTTATTGAACCTGATCAACCGTCGGCGCTTAGAGCAACTGATTCAACAGAGTACAACTACCAGTAGCCAGGTAGAGAGCCAGATAGGGCAGTTAAGGAGTGCGATTGATTCCCTAAGTGCAGCTAACGCTAAAGTTGAGCAAGACGTTCAACTTCTTGCATCCACCGAGCTAACAATCTCTCTTTCGTCAAGGGTTGAGGAACTTCACCAGGAGCAGAATGGATTGCGCCTCTCCCTGGTACCGCTGCAATCTCGACTCGATGACCTAATCCAACAATTCAAGAACCGTCCTGAGTTAGAGCAGATTGAGAGTTTGTCTAGTGTAATTACGGCACTCAAGCAGTGCATTGATGAACTACCTCAGCCGCAACTATTACAAAAGCAGTCAGCGGCGCTTCAGCAGCAAGTAGATCTTGCTTTAGTGCGGTTGGCGGACAGAACTAACGAACTGTCTCAAAACTCAGCCAGAGTAGAGCATTTGGAAGAAGCGATCGCTCAAGTGCAACGGCAGCTATTTCAGTAGCTGTGCTAAGTCGAATAGCACTGAGTTAAGAAAATTCATTCAACCGATCAATCCTTGTGCAGGGGGTCT
>DATNQP010000434.1:0-8092 GCA_036703965.1 Leptolyngbyaceae cyanobacterium | reverse complement strand
GTCACCCTAGGATTGACAGCTAGACTGATAAAGCCATTGTCGTCAATTCTATTGACTGCGATTTCCAGGATTAAACCTGCCTCTCGAATCTCTGCTGTTACTGTTCTCGTAACTATCCCTTCGGCAGATTCAGTCTCACTCTCAATATTCCCAACTACCTCTTGAGTCAGGTTAACTGTAGCTGTCTCGCCTTCTTGTACTACGAGCGTCGGATCAGTGAGAATTTTCGCATTGCCACTAGTAATCTGAGCCTGCAAAGCAGTTAACAACCTCCTGGGGAACTGGAAGAGGGATGGGAGACCAGCAGTCGCTGTCCCAAAAGTTCCGGGTGTGATAGTAGTACTGGTGGTAGGAGGAGTAGCAGGAGTACCAGGAGTACCAGGAACGAGAATGTCACCCGTAACCGGATTAAAAACAGGAGCAGTACCAGGAATAGCAGGAGTACCAGGAGTTGTAGTTACAGTAATTTGGTTAGGCGTTCCCCGTGTAAAGTCTGTGATGCCTGTTTGAAATGGGTCGCTTGAAAGCCCAGGAACACGATTAAAAAATGGCAAATCCTGTCCGGGTTGGTCGGTAATCGTGAACTGACCCGTCACTGGATTGTTAATAATTGTTCGGGTGTCGATTCCAGTTCCGGGAACTACCGTGCTACTGTTGAAATCCACGAAAGTATTTGCTCCGGCAAAAGGATTAGGGACAACAGCTGGACTAACTAAACTTCCACTGACCTGAAGCTGAGTAGGGGGTCTAAACCCGCCGTAGTTAAAGGAAGCCGCTCCTCCATCATTGACAAAAAAGCTATCACCAATCCCGAATGAGAAGCTACTGTTGAAGGCATCGGTTCCCAAGAGGTTAACGTCAACAACTTTGACATTCACCGCTACTTGACGACGCCGCAAATCTAGCTGAGTCAGTAAAGCCGAGGCGATTTCTACTTGACGCGGCTCACCAACCAAAGTTACAAGATTGAGCCGATCATCAGGAGTCACTAGCAAACCCCTGAGCATTAGAGGCCCGGTTGGTCCCTGTACTCCTTGAGCTTGCCCTTGACCTGGCGTTTGAGCCGTGATTCTTTGTACTGTGGTTGTCGTATTTTCAATTCTTTGAGCAGCAGCTCCTTCACCCACAACTGTTAGAGTTGTCTGATTGACAATCTGCTGTTGCTCTGCTCCCTGAGCAATTAGAAAGCCTACTGCAATATCAGCGGCGACTTGATTGAGGCGCAAGGTTCGAGCGACGACATTGCGGGCAGCATCAGGTAGCTGAGAACCCACAAAAATCGTGCGCCCAACTCGGTTAGCCTGGAGACCCGAAATCCGGAGGACGTAGTTAAATACGTCTTGAACGGGTTCGTCTTCTAAATCTAAAGAAATTGTCTGCTGTGCTCCAGCTGGGGCAGCTCCCTGACCCCCACCAGGACGAGCACCACCCTCTCCGGTGAAGGCGAGGTTGAGTCCAGCAGAGCGGGCAAGTAGTGCCAAAACTTCTCGAACGGGAGCTTCTCGCAAAACCAGACGGGGGACACGCACCCCCGTTCCTAAATCAATACTGCTGGCGGCGGCATTGATATTGGAGATTGCGATGTCACCAACTGGCGGCGCGATCGCTCTTGGTAAGAAGGGAGGAGCTGGTGCCACCGGTTGCACAGCACCGCTAGCCGGAGCCGGAACCCCGTCAATCGTAATTCTCGGATTGGGAATCAGAACGTCTGGTGTCGGAGCCGGTACGATTGGTTGAGGTATCACCGTCGGTACCACTGGAGTGGGAGAAGCTGGAGCTTGCTGCTGTGCGACGGGTTCAGGCGTCGGCGTTTGAGCCAGAATCGTTGGAGAATTTGAGCGTTGTGGCAGGGGAGTGGCAGCCTGTAGCACGGGCAGCGCTGGCGTTGCTGCTGAGACAGGAGCAGTGGGGGAAGGAGAGGCAGGGCTAGGGGCTACTGCCTGATTTTTAGACTCTGTGCTAATGCCTAAAGTAATTCCTTGACCTTCATTTTGGAGAATTTGACCAGTCGGAGGACTGCTTGCACCACTAACGGTCACCCGCACATTATTGGCATCCAGCTGACTGACCAAAACTGAAGTGATACCGGGCATCGGGTTTTCCTGACGGAAGCTGTCGCCCTCCCTCAAGCTCAGTTGGGTATTAACAATATCTGCTACCCAATCATTTCCACGGCTCACCATGAAAACCTCTGGACGCTTATTACCAGTTTCAGTCTCCAGGATGAGTTCAAGTCCACTTTCCTGGGGATTGAGTCGCACAGCGGTCACTTGCGCCGCTGCTGCCCAGACGGGCTGCGTCGTCAAGAGTCCCACTGCCCCTCCCATCACAATTCCACTTAATCCTTGAGCCTGTCTCACGATTCACTCCTCACCTAATAAGAGCTGCCCTGCGATTATCTTTTAGCAATTAGCTTTTAGAAGTCTAGAGTAAGAAGTCTCTAACTCTAGAGAAAGCTAACAGCTCGCCAGGAATCGCAAGGCATATTTATTACTATTTGGCTTTTTTAGCTGGCTTAGCGTCTGTAGTTGCTTTGTTTGTGTCCTCCTCAGTTACTGGTGACAGTGCCTCCAGCGTGAACTTTGTCTCGATGGTCGGTTTAGCACCGATAAATTCTCTTTTGTTTTTGTCAATTATCAGGGGAACCACTCTCCCATTGCCAATAACCTTCAGTGCCTGAGGTTCACTGATATCGGCGCGAAAATCTTTAACAAGCAATAGCGACTGCAACCGCTCAAAACTACGTAGGATTGACTGAACTTCGTCGAAGCTTCCCTCAAGCTCTAGGTTAATTCTTGTACGTTTCAGCTTGCCATTTACCTCAGAACCTAGTGAACCATCATTGACTACAACTTCCCCTTCTTTATCAGGTGTAAAATTGAGCAAGGTTCCATTTCTAGATTTCACAGAGCTGTTGAGATCCAGCAACAATGTCTCCAGGGTTTTATCGTTGGCAAATAAATTCAGTACTTGTTTGTTTTGCTGCTTTGCCTGATCTAGTTCTACCTTTGTCTGTTCAATCTCCTTCTTGATTTTTTCTTTTCCTTTAATTTGACCCTTCGCTGTTGCAATCTCACCTTGTAACTTTTGATGTTGCTCCCATTGAGGTAGCACAAAATTAAGCATGAGGTAGGTCGCAAGACCAAGACCCGCAAGAGCGATAATTACCCCCAAAATTCGTGGAGTGAAGGTAATCCCAAAGGCTCTGGGATAGTTAGCACTTTCTTCCTGACCTTCCGCCGGAATAAATTCTTCATCAGCATACGTCATGGTTGCGTCGCTCCTTGCTCCTGAATCTGCTTAAGGGTTCTAATTCGAGTTACCAGTCCCACAGCTCCTTTACGATCTAACTCTCGCAGAAGCTCCTCATCGGAAGAAGCCTGGTCATCACTCAAGTTTGTTTGAATTGTGTACTCTACCACTTGAGGAAGTTCGTATTTTACCTTAGCCGCTGACCTGTTGTCGGTTTTTGGAACTTCCAGCTTCGTTGGGTTGTTGACCAACTGAGCCTTGACTAATTCGGTTTCCTCGCCCTTAAAGAAGGGAGACCGCTGCATCCCTAACAGGAAGTAATTCACATCATCAAAAGAGCGAGCTGTTCCTGAAATTAATAGATTAGTTGCCGGAGGCGGGGGACTAGCCGCTATGGCATCAGTCGCCTTGGCATTAGTTCCCTTCCCATTAGCCTTTGGGGGAGGAGAGGCGGCAGGAGTAGGAGTGGATTTTGTCGTTACTTTTTTTTGCTCAATGGTTTTAATTTGTACGCCAGGAGGAATGCGCTCCCGAACGTCCTGCAACACTGCTGACCAGGGCTTGATTTTATCGAATACACCTGCCAGCGCTACTGTTTGACCCTTCACTTGAGTGATTTGGTCTCTGAGGTCTTTAATTTTTTGCTGCTCTATTTGCTCCTTTGCTATTTCACTTTTCAATGCCGTTAGTTCTTCATCTAATTTGGCAGTTTGCTGTTGTAGGACAAACCATAAGCCCAAAGTTATCCCTGGTAGGAGGAGACCCACTGCAAGCCCAATAAATAGTGGCGTTCTCGATCCTACCGGTCCCGGTGGTGGTTTTGGTCCCGACGTCGGTCGTATATCTGGTCGGTCGTTTAAGAAATTGACATCTAGGCTATACATTGCTTTAAACCTCCCGCAATCCTAATCCCAGTACAGTTCCTAAGCCCGGTCGTTGCACTGGAGGAATTTCTTGATCCACCTCTAGGGAAAGAGCCGTCACCGGGTCTACCTGGGTGGTTGGCAAACTTAACCGTTGGGTGAAAAATTCATCAAGTTGTCCAATTCCACCTCCTGGTCCAGCTAGTAGTAGCTGTGCCACTTCTAAATTGTCGCTCTGATTTAGATAAAAATCGATGGAGCGGCGTAGTTCATCGGCTAGCTCTCCCAATACCCTAAGTAGGGCAGCCATGCCGGGATTAATGCCTGTGGCTCCGGTGCGTATTCCCTCAGTTGGGGTGTTGGGAATCGTCATTCCTTGTAGCAGTTCAGTGTTTCTTGAGGTTGGTAAATTCATGGCTCGCGAGAGAGCACTCTGTAGTTGATACGTCCCGATAGGAACAGTACGGGAGAATTGGGGAACACCATCAACGATGATCGCAATTTCGGTACTGTCAAACTCAATATCCACCAGCACAGCGGCTTCTTGCGGTGCAAATTGCCGCAGCTGCTCCCGAATTGTCCGAATCAGGGCAAAGCTATTAATCTCCAGCACATCCACTTGTAACCCTGCCTGTTGAAATGTATCGAGATAGGTGTCTGTTATTTCCCGACGGGTGGCAACCAGCAACACTTGCACCTTTTCGATGCCATCTTCATCTGTGAAAAAGCCTAGCTTCTGATAATCCAAATCGACTTCTTCGCGGGGATAGGGTAAGTACAGACCCGCTTCATGGTTAAGCACCATGTCTTTTAGCTCTTGATCGTCAAGCTCGGCGGGAATCGGAATAATCCGAATAACGGCTTCCCGCATCGGTACAGCGGTTGCAACGTGATCGGCTTTAATTTTACTCTCCGCTAGTGCTGTTTTAATCAGTTCTGCCAAACCGGGTGAGTCAGCAATCTGCCCCCCTTGAAATATGCCTTCTGGCACCTCGTGAGAGTATAGAGTTGTAACTTTGAATCCCTGACCTTGCTTGCGCAGTTGAGCTATATTAATGCGTTCCGGAGCCAATTCTATGCCGATGCCTTTACTTCGTTTTGAAAACAGACCCTTAAAACTAAAACGGTTAACCATATCTTCGGCGGGAGCGAGAATTAAGATTTAGTGACGTGAAACTCTCTTGAGATTGAATCTAACAAGATTAATATTGATGCATGGTACCCAATCTAGCTTAGAATCACCACGGTTAAGCGACTTTTTTTGAGGGAATTCATTTGCGTAGCAGGACAGGGGTGAAGCTACCCAGTCTTGCAGGCAGTAGCTTCCACCCTCAAGAGCATAGGAGTAAAGGAGCTAGGGCAATTCTCGATCAGTTCCTCTGCCCAACCTACTTACAACGATAGCGCAGCGGCGATTCATCCCCTGTTCCTCATCCAAGGGATACCTTGCCGTCTTGGAGTGAGAGGAAATCTAGGAGTGAAGAGGAAGTGGTAAATGCAGCCTGATACCCTGATACGAAGTAGCTTGCGCGATCGCTCCAACAGTTGCCATCCCCGTAGAGTAGGATGATTTACCAAAAATAATGGGTTGAAAGCCTCCCCCTTCTAGGGGGACTTTCATGGTATGATTTTTGCGTAGGGTTTTCCACGCAAATGATACTTCTAGAGTTCAAGGCTAAGGGGAAAACAACTCAATATAGTGCGATTGATGAGGCGATTAGAACCGCTCAATTCGTCCGCAATAAGGCTATCCGTCACTGGATGGACAACCGAGGTGTGGGGCAAAAGGAGCTGTATCGTCTCAGCAAAGCATTGAGGGAGGAGTTCTCCTTCGTTAAGGCATTGAACTCTAGCGCTTGCCAAGCATCTATCGAAAGAGCCTATAGCGCCATAGCTCGGTTCTATAGCAACTGTAAGAAGTCGGTTCCTCAGAAAGGCTATCCAACCTTCAAGAAAAACTGTCGTTCAGTCGAGTACAAAACGTCTGGATGGGCGCTTTCTGAAACTCGAAAAGCCATTACTTTCACGGACAAGAAAGGAATTGGCAGGCTCAAGCTCAAAGGAACGTGGGATTTAAACTTCTACCAATTAGATCAGATAAAACGAGTTAGGTTGGTACGTCGTGCTGATGGCTACTATGTGCAGTTCTTGATAAATGCTGACAACAAAGTAGACGCAGAACTGACAGGGAAGATGGTTGGATTAGATGTAGGAATCAAAGAGTTCTACACCGATTCCAATGGTCATACCGAACCCAATCCTAAGTTTTATCGCACAGGCGAGAAACGGCTGAAGTTTAGACAGCGGCGTGTTCAAAGGAAAAAGAAAGGCTCTGCCAACCGGAGACGAGCCATTAATAGATTAGGGCGAGTACACCTCAAAATAAGTAGGCAACGTGAAGAACACGCGTGTAGAATGGCGCGTTGCGTTTGTCGGTCTAACGACCTGATCGCCTATGAAGATTTGAGGATCAAGAACTTAGTTAAGAACCACTGTCTTGCCAAATCTATCAATGATGCAGGTTGGTATCAATTCAGGAAATGGTTGGAGTATTTCGGGGTCAAGTTTGGCAAGATAACGGTCGCCGTCAATCCTGCCTATACCTCCCAAGAATGCTCTAGCTGTGGCACTCATGTTAAGAAGTCTCTATCCATGAGAACCCATACTTGCCAATGCGGGTTTGTTCTGGATCGGGACTGGAATGCCGCTCTTAACATCCTGAAATTAGCCTTGAGTACCACAGGTCATGTGGGAACTTGGGTCATAGACCCGAACGCTTCGGGAGATTCGACCTCTACCCTGGTTGGAGCAATCCTGTCAGGGCAAGTTGGGTCTATGAACGAAGAATCCTCTCGCCTTTAGGCAGAGGAGTGTCAATGCTAGCGCTATGCATCGGAATCAAAAATTAATATGAGCAGAATCAGAACTTGGAGACGTTTAGGCATTTTTGCCTTATTAGGGTTGCTCTTAAGCTGGGTTGTCAGTTGTGGTCCGACGCCAACGCCCTCCGCTACGCCAGAAATTGAGTTTTGGACGATGCAGCTGCAACCCGAGTTCACCGACTACTTCAATAAGCTGATTGCCACCTTTGAAGCCGAAAATAAAGGCGTTAAAGTGCGCTGGGTGGATGTCCCTTGGGCAGCAATGCAGAACAAAATCCTAACAGCCGTTTCGGCAAAAACAGCACCGGATGTTGTGAACCTGAATCCTAGCTTTGCCAGCCAACTGGCGTCACGCAATGCTTGGTTGGATCTGGACACCAGAGTACCTGAGGCAGTCCGCAAGCAGTATTTACCCAATATCTGGAAAGACAGTACCCTCAACAACAAAAGCTTTGGTATCCCCTGGTATCTCACGAGTAGGGTAACAATTTATAACAAAGATTTGTTGAACAAAGCCGGTGTCAGCAAGCCACCCGCAACTTATGCAGAACTGAAACAGGTGGCGAAGCAAATAAAAGACAAGACGGGCAAGTATGCTTTTTTTACCACTCTGGTTCCAGAAGATTCCGGTGAGGTGTTGGAATCCTTTGTACAGATGGGGGTTGATTTAGTAGATGCTCAGGGGAAGGCAGCTTTTAACACACCTAAAGGCAAAGCCGCGTTTCAGTATTGGGTAGACTTTTATAAACAGGGGCTGATGCCAAAGGAAGCACTCACCCAAGGACACCGGCATGCTATAGAGCTATACCAGGCAGGTGATACAGCTCTCTTGGCTACGGGTGCGGAGTTTATGGAAACGATCGCCAAAAATGCACCGACAATTGCTCAAGTTTCAGCAGCCGCACCACAGATTACGGGTGAGACGGGCAAGAAGAATGTAGCGGTGATGAATTTGGTTATCCCCCGCGACACCGCCAAGCCGGATATCGCCCTGAAGTTTGCTCTGTTTGTGACTAACACGGAAAATCAGCTGGCTTTTGCAAAGGCAGCAAATGTCTTGCCGTCTACCCTTGAGGCGCTGCAAGAGTACAAACG
>DATNQP010000433.1:0-4914 GCA_036703965.1 Leptolyngbyaceae cyanobacterium | reverse complement strand
CCTATTGGTTGGTTTGTTCATCAGGTTTATGCACAGCAACGTTTAGCCCAAATTCTCCTGTGTCATGAGAGGAATAGAAGCCAACCAGCAGCTGTAGTTGAATCGATTTGTGGGGCGCGCTACTAAGGTGTTAGGCATTTAATAAAGCAATATATACTCAGGGGAAAAAGGTTAAAGGGGAAGAGGAATTCATGTTTTTACCTTTCACTCTGCCCTTTATGCCTAAAACCGATTAGTTAAGTATGTGACGCGAGATGCACAACAGCTTAACTCGGCTTCTACTTCAAGACCAAGGGATAATGCTTGTTGTATCTTCAAGCCCTATCCCTTGTTGAAGAAGCTTGTGGGATTGACACAACGGGATCGCGTCTATCGAGCGGAGGTTATTACAGGACTAGGATGGAATGAACTCCTTTGATTGCTATTGATCGAACGATTGAAGCGATCGCATTTAGTAGCATCAAGAGCTACTAGTGCAGCGTGGCATAAATAACTATCCAGTTGAAAAAGGTTAAAAAGCTTACTGTACAAACTTTCTTGCCTTCTGCCTTCTGCCTCCTGCCTTCTGCCTTCTTGCACTAGCCATCCTTAACATTAGCTCTCGCGGGGCGAAGCTCAGTTTCAAGCGAGCTACAAAACTCTCCCCCATTACCTACTCCCTACTCCCCACTTCAAGGGCAGAGTGCTTGGAGAGTTGGATCACTCAGCTGATTTTCAATATTGCAACAGGAAACTTCTATGGAATTCGCTTCACAACAACCCAATTTGCAGAACGTAAAAGTTAAGCTTCTCCTAGCAGGAGGACATGAATACACCGTTTACTTGAAGTCAGACTCACCCGTACTGCATAGTCTTGTAACAGCGATTGTGGCTCGTGCTCAGAAGCAGGAAACGGCTTTTTCGGGTTTGTTCCAAATTCCGATACAGGAGGGTCATGCTGCTCTGTGTTTTCCCAGCGATCACTTGATTGGCTTGATTACAGAACCGCCAATTTTTTTGCAGCAACCCGAGGAAGCCCAACCTCAGCCTGGACAGGTTTTAGTTTCTGACTATGTGCAAATTGACAATTTCTTGACCCGAGAGGAAAAGAAGCGATTACTCGATTACGTTTTAGAACAAGAGTCCGCCTTTGTATCAACTAGCACTTCAACAGGTGACCTTGACTATCGCCGGTCTATGATTCTCCACTCATTTCCTGAGTTCTCTAAACTGATGGTCAATCGCATTCAAGCCATTCTTCCCGATGTGTTTAGGAAATTAAACTTATCACCATTCCCCATAGGGCAAATTGAGTCTCAGTTAACGTCCCACAACGACGGGAATTATTACAAAGTTCATAATGATAATGGCAGCCCCGACACGGCTACCAGAGAATTCACCTATGTTTACTACTTCTATCGGGAACCCAAGCCATTTTCAGGTGGAGAGTTGGTAATCTACGACAGCAAAATTGAAAACAACTTTTATGTAAAAGCAGACTCCTTTAGTACTGTTGAACCTCGTAATAACAGCATTGTATTTTTCCCTAGCCGCTACTTACACGAAGTTCTGCCTGTTAGTTGCCCTTCTAAAGATTTTGCCGATAGCCGCTTTACGATTAATGGCTGGGTTCGTCGTCAAACCAATCCCGTCTAGAGAGTTGACAAGTTCTTACAGTTGCTGATGCTTTAAATCCAGGAACGGAACAACATCCGGAGTTGAAACTCCTCAGGAGACAATGGAAGACCGAGATATACGGGGAGCCAGAATAGGAAAGCGAGGAAAATAAAAAAGATAATCGTGACTCCCACCGCTCGTAGCCAAACCAGATAACTCCGCAGACATTGCTCAACTATCCAGGCGATCGCTAAAAACGCAAAAATAGAAGAACCCATGTAGTGGTACAGAAAAGTGCAGCGCGTTACCCTGAGCCAAGGCAGCAAGTTGGCGGCATAATTCACAATCAAGTAAAGTGCAATCCAGAAGTCCACTGGCTGAACAAGAGGAATGTTGTGATCTGCCGTTGTCTCAGGTACCGTTGCCCAAGCTTGGATTCTTAGAACCAGCATTGACAGCACAAGAATGATGGCAAGCGTTGATAGCCACCACAAAACTGGATTTCCCATGCCATGTACGTCGTAGTAAAGCTCCTGCCCGGTAGTGGCTGACACGGCAGAACCCAAAGCTGAAGAGGGATTAGGAGTATTGCCAGTCTTCTCGAAAAAATACCCAACCGGACGAATCATCCAAGGCCAAGTGTACCAAGCCGAACAGTAAGGATGTTCCTGTGCGCCACTACCAATATGTTGGTGATAACCCAAAATTTGCTTTTGCATCTCCCAAAACCCTGGCGTTGGGTTTTGCTGCAAGTGAGGAATCCAAACTAGGCTGTAGACTACAGCAGGAATAATACCTAAGTCAAAAATTAAATGTAGAAAATTAAGCTGTGTTAGATTTTGCAACGGTGTCTGAGTATCTGTGGGATTACTTAAGCCAGAGACAGACGACTGCTGTGTTGTAAATGAATCACTGGCTACAGGTCGAAGGGACTTTACCAGTCGTATCACCCAAGCACAAATCCAAAGTAGATAGGCACCGAACAAAAACCACAGACCATTCCACTTGATAGAAGCCGAGGCACCAAAACAGACACCAGATAGAGCCAGCCAAAGCCCACGTCGCCCAGGCTGATTGTCCAGTGCCCGCAGTAAAAACCATTGACCCAATAGCCCAAAGAAGACCAGATAGATATTAGTCAGGGCATAGCGGGACTCTACCAGGAATAGACCGTCAACAGCGATTAAAAGACTGGCTATAAAAGCATAGCTGCGGCGATGACTCAGCTGATAAGCGATTGCCCCCACAACTAAGGGAATAAACGAACCCGTCAGGGCATTCATACATCGATAACTAAAGGTAGAAACCTGGGAACCCGTCAAATTGTTCACAGTATCTTTACCGATAGGAAAATGGCTGCCTAACCAGATACCAATGGCAATTAAGTATTTACTCAGAGGCGGATGAGTATCAAAAAAAGGAGTATGCCTCAGATAGTCGTTGGCAAACTTAGCAAAGTAAACTTCGTCGAACACCAGGGTATTAAAGCGGCTCAGACCCCAAAAGCGTAACGATACGGAGAGCAAAAACACGACCGCCATTCCAATCCAGAACCATGGAAACAATTTTCCAGAAGACTTAGTCACTAAGGTCATGAAACTATCCACTGCTAAGAAAAATTTATGTTAATCACCTAAGTTCATTAAACTTTCATAGTAGTTACAATTCAATAAAGGTTTTGCAAAGCTTCCTCTCGGGTAATTTAATAGATATTGCTGAATTCATAACAGCTTCACTTCTTAGCAGACTCCCATAAAGATTCTGCAAAACATGGTGTTTTTCATGGACAAGGATTTTTGTAAATCCTATGGTTGTGAATGTCACGGAATTGATTGATTCAAAAAAACAGGAACAACTACCGAAAAACCCAATTTTATTTTCAGCAAGGAAGCGTTCAAGCAATATGTCTCACCCAAACTCAAGAGTAAAGTTAAGTGCTGTAGTCCTCGGATTGTCTTCTTTTACTTTAGTTGCAGTTAGTCACGTCTCTCAGGCGGATGCAGCAGCTGTTACTTTCACAGGTTCTGATTCTTTT
The DNA here is from genome assembly GCA_036703965.1 of Leptolyngbyaceae cyanobacterium. Lineage (GTDB taxonomy): Bacteria > Cyanobacteriota > Cyanobacteriia > Cyanobacteriales > Coleofasciculaceae > DATNQP01. Next base: position 1,283 of record DATNQP010000433.1, on the reverse strand, counting down.
GGGCGAGCAGCATCAGCAACCTTTGATTCTAGTGGAACTAACTTCCTAGTGACGCTGACCAATACTAGCTCAGCAGATGTCTTAGTTCCCACTGATGTTTTAACTGGTGTTTTCTTCAACCTGTCTGGCGACCCCAGCTTAGGACGTACTTCTGCTGTACTGGCTTCTGGTTCAACCGTGTTTTATGACCCTGATGGTCAGCCCTCTGGCGGAGTTGTAGGAGGAGAATGGGCTTATAACGCTGATGTTACTAGTGCTTCGCTTCCTGGTGTGAATCAAGGTATCAGCGCTACAGGTTTAGATATATTTGGTTCGTCCAATCGCTTTCCTGGAGCTAATCTGGCGGATAATGAGAATGTTGGTGGTCTAGACTACGGAATTCTCAGCGCTGGCGATAATTCTGCGACAGGCAACGGTGGCGTTAGACGCAGCGGCGGTTTAATCCGAAATTCTGTGGTGTTTACCCTGTCAGGTCTGCCAACTGGTTTTAATCCACTGACCAGTGTCAGTAATGTTTTCTTCCAGTATGGTACAAATCTCAGCGAACCCCGCCTTGCTGGAACGACGACCTCCACTCCAAATCCAAATTCTCAAAGTGTGCCTGAGCCTAGTACAATGGCTGGCCTATTGGTAACTGGTCTTGCCGCCGTGCGTTCCCGCAGCAAACGGCAGCAAAACAATCGGTAGCACTCAGCAGCTAACGATAACCTTAAAAAATACTATCAAAGTGCTTGGCAACGCTAGTGTTAACAGCAGCTTGCCAAGCGTATTTATTTTGGAGTCTTAAGTTAAGTCAGCATTTAACGCAGCACAATTTCATTGATCGTTTTAGGGACTGGGGACTGAGGACTAGGGACTAGGAAATGGCAGCTTAAATGCACCTTAGCTTATCAACCTGCGTTTAATTATAATCACCGAGTTCGCTGCATGCGATCGCACAGCACTTTAACATAACCGAGAGGTTAAAAGCCATGCCTTGAAAGCTCGTAGGTCGTTGAGGATGTCACCTACTTACTTGCATTACGAAAATCAATCATCGTCTGCCAGTAGACATCCGGCAGTCCGGTGTCAAAACATTGTCCTTTGACGACGTACCCGCAGAGTCCCTCCTCCTGCCGCAATCTGTCGAGGCAGGATGTTAATTGAAATTCCCCTCGTTCCCGGATGTTTTGACTGATGTTTTCTTCCAGATAGTCAAAGATTTTGGGCTGTAGTACATACATGCCGAACATTGACAGGAACTGATCGTCTTTCATTCCCTCTATCTGAAGATGCGATCGCGC